>CAYZBP010000041.1:0-6507 GCA_964476715.1 uncultured Bifidobacterium sp.
GCCGAACATTAAATGTGCAGATTCCAGCTGGAGTTGAAACTGGAAATCGAATTCAAATGAGTGGCCAAGGTGAGGTTGGACCTGGTGGCGGACCAGCAGGTGATCTATATGTTGAGATCGTTGAGAAGCCCCATGAATATTTAGTTCGCAGTGGTGATGATTTGCATATGGCACTAACAATTCCCATGACAAGTGCAGTCCTAGGCACAACAGTGAGAATTGAAACATTAGATGGTGAAAGCAAAGTTGATATCAAGGCTGGTACTCAAAGCGGAACTGTAATTCCAATTAAAAACCGTGGCGTGACTAAATTAAGAAGCTCTCAACGTGGTGAACTATTTGTACATGTGGAGGTAGTAATCCCAACCAAATTAAATAAAGCCGAAGAGGAATTACTTCGCAAATTCGCAAATTTACGTGGAGATACAGCTGAAAGCGCAAAAGTAGATAACCGTGAAAATGGTTTATTTGGTCGCCTTAAAGATGCACTTGGCCGTTGATGCTATCTACTTTTTTTGTTGCAGAGGGAACTGATTTTTCGGCGAATCAAATTGAAGTTGATGGAGATGAAGCACACCATGGAGTTAACGTCCTAAGGTTGAAAACTTCTGAAGAAGTAAAAATTAGTGATGGTGTTGGAAACTGGGGCGTAGGTGCAGTCAGTCAAATCAACAAAAAGAGTTTTACGGTTGAAATTTTAGATCGAGGATTTGAGCCTGCTTCTAAACAACGAGTTGTTGTAGTTCAAGCAATTCTAAAAAATGATGCAAATAAAGAAGCGGTAGATTTCTTAACTCAAGTCGGAGTCGATGAAATCATTCCTTGGCAGAGCCAGCACAGTATTGGAAAGATTGATGATAAGAGTCTAGGTAAATGGCAAAGCACTGCTCGAGAAAGTTCAAGACAATCTCGCAGAGTTAGGATTCCGGTTATCTCTAATGCTTATTCAACTGAAAGTTTAATCTCAATAATTAAAGGCTTGCAAAATATCTTTGTGTTGCATGAATCAGCCGATAACCGACTCTCTCAAATTGAAATGAACCAAGAAGTAGATGTGATTTTAATTGTTGGTCCAGAAGGCGGATTGAGTGAAATCGAAGTTAAAACTTTTGTCACCGCCGGCGCAAAAATAGTTCGGCTTGGGGAGAGCGTGTTGCGTGCTGCAAATGCCGGCGCAGCTGCTGCTTCAGTTGTAATGTCCAGAACCGGGAAATGGTAACGAGAGCGCCATGGAGGTGATGATCAGATGAGTGAAAAAGATTGTTTATTTTGTAAATTCTCCAAAAATGAAATTCCAGTCGTAAAGATATTTGAAGATCAAGATATTTTTGTGATCGCTGATATCGCCCCTCAAGCCCCCACTCATCTTTTATTGATACCAAAAAAGCATTATGAAAACGGTGCAGAAACGGCCCATAAAGATCCACAAGCCGCAGCAAAACTGCTGGCCAAAGCTGGTGATCTAGCCCAAGAAAAAGGTTTTTCTGGCTATCGCTTAACTTTCAATACCGGGGCTGAAGCGGGGCAGAGTGTTTTTCACGCTCACCTACACCTATTAGGTGGACGCTCCTTTACTTGGCCTCCGGGCTAGACTGGTATTAATGGAGCCCAATAACGCAGTATCAATTGCCCTGCCATCTGGCGTCTCAATGGTTAACTTGTTGGGCGCAGGCGATGCAAATTTACGTGAGATCGAAAAGGCTTTTCCTAATCTTGAAATTGCCGTGAGGGGTGAAACCGTCCTTGCATCTGGAGATCGCATTCAAATCCTCTTACTAGAGAAGTTATTACTAGAGCTAAGTGTTGTTGTGCGCTCTGGTGGCTTCATAACTATTGATTCAGTTAAGCGAAGTATGAAGATGATTACTTCAGATTCCAAACCAGCAGAAGTATTCTCATTAAATATTTTAAGTTCACGTGGACGCACCATTCGTCCAAAGACTGCAAATCAGAAAAAATATGTTGATGCGATTGATAAAAACACAATTGTATTTGGAATCGGACCAGCCGGAACTGGAAAAACTTATTTGGCTGTTGCGAAAGCAATTGCAGCATTGCAAAGTAAAGAGGTTAGTCGAATTATTCTTACCAGGCCTGCGGTTGAAGCAGGGGAGCGCTTAGGTTTTCTTCCTGGAACTCTTCATGA
Organism: uncultured Bifidobacterium sp.; assembly: GCA_964476715.1. Taxonomy (GTDB): domain Bacteria; phylum Actinomycetota; class Actinomycetes; order Nanopelagicales; family Nanopelagicaceae; genus UBA3012. The sequence continues at coordinate 2,147 of CAYZBP010000041.1, forward strand.
AAAAATTGATCCGTATCTGCGTCCATTATTTGACGCGCTTCAGGACATGATCGAACCTGATTCCATTCCTAAATTGTTAACTGCAGGAACCATCGAAGTTGCTCCGCTTGCTTATATGCGTGGTAGAACTTTAAATGATGCATTTATTATTCTTGATGAGGCTCAAAATACTTCTGCCGAACAGATGAAAATGTTTTTAACTCGCCTAGGTTTCAATTCTAAAATGGTAATTACTGGAGATATAACCCAGATAGATCTACCTAGTGGAGTAACTTCAGGTTTGCGAATAGTTCGCGATATTTTAGATGGGGTAAATGATCTTGAATTTATGGATCTAACTCAAGAAGATGTTGTTCGACATAAACTTGTTGGCGACATAGTGGCTGCGTACGGCCGTTATGACGAAGCCAATCAAGTTAGACAAATTAAGCGAGGCGTAGACCGCTAGGTGTCTATAGAAATAGATAATCGTTCAAGTGCTATTTGTGCTGAAGCTGAATTAGTTGATTTAGCTGCATTTGCGCTTAAAGAACTTCTTGTTGATAAACGAGCAGAGTTAGAAATCTCTCTTGTTGACGAGGCTGAAATGACTCGGCTTCATGAAGAGTGGATGGATGAAGCAGGACCAACAGATGTTTTATCTTTTCCAATGGATGAGTTGCGACCAAATGAACTTTCCAAAAATGACGAAGTACCTGTAGTTCTGGGGGATGTAGTCATCTGTCCTGATGTGGCCCGTAAACAAGGCGATACCGCAGGCCATGGAATGGAACAGGAATTAAAGATTTTGCTAGTCCATGGAATCTTGCATCTGCTGGGCTTTGACCACTTAGAACCAGAAGAGGAAGCCGAAATGTTTGCACTTCAAGGCAAGATAGTTGAAGATTGGTCGAAATGAACGCCTTTAACTTCGCGATTATTGTCTTGCTGTTAGGTTTTGCTGGATTTCTAGCAGGAACAGAAGCAAGCCTAAATTCAATCTCTCGAATTGCGGTAGAAGAATTAGTTAATTCAAAAAAACGCGGCAGTGTTTGGCTGCTTAAAGTGACCTCAAACAGGATTAAATATTTAAATGTTGTTTTATTAGTACGTAAAGCTTGCGAGTTAGCAGCGACTGCAATTGTTGCAACAATCGCCCTTGATTCATTTACTGATCGTCGGGTTGCACTTTCCATGACAGTTCTTGGAATGTTAATTGTTTCCTATGTATTAGTAGGAGTTGGTCCACGCACCCTCGGAAGGCAGCATCCAATTAAATGGGCTCGTCCTGGCGCAATTGTTGCTGGAGCCCTTGCGGTGGTTCTTTCTCCAGTTACAAGATTGTTGATTGCGATCGGAAATGCGATCACTCCTGGAAAAGGTTTCAGGGGCGGACCATTTACGACCGAAGCTGAGTTTCGCGATTTAGTTAATCAAGCGCGCGAGCAAGGTTTTGTAGAGGATGATGAGCATGAAATGATTCACTCAGTTTTTGAATTGGGTGACACGTTAGTGCGCGAAGTGATGGTTCCACGCACTGAAATGGTTTATATCGAGCGAGATAAGAGTTTGCGTCAAGCACTTTCTCTTGCGCTGAGGTCAGGATATTCACGGATTCCGGTAATTGGGGATGATTTAGATGAAATTATTGGTATTGCTTACATTAAAGATTTAGCTAAACGTACTCATGATTTTAGAGAAGCCGAGCAAACAGAAAAAGTTGAAGAGTTAATGCGACCAGCAACTTTTGTACCTGAGAATAAAATGGCGGACGAATTATTACGTGAGATGCAATCTCATCAAATCCATCTGGCGATTGTGGTCGATGAGTACGGTGGGACTGCAGGGCTAATTACTATTGAAGATATTCTTGAAGAAATTGTGGGCGAAATTGCTGATGAATATGACGATGAAGAAGAAGTTTTGGAGTGGATTGGTGAAGGAAATAAAAAAGTCAGAATTCAGGCAAGATTGCACCTAGATGATTTGGAACGAGAACTTGATATTGAATTCGACGAAGAAGATAAAGAATCAGTAGACACAATTGGTGGATTGATGGGAAAGCATTTAGGTCAGGTGCCAATTCCAGGCAGTGAAATCACAATTGGAAAGTGGCGCTATACCGCTGAAAGGCCGATCGGTCGGCGTAAACGAATCGGCAGTATCTTGCTTGAACTTGTAGATGAAGAAATATCAGATTCAGTAAGCGATGCAAAAAATGACATTTAGCAACCCTGAAGATGAAAAGTTATTAACACTCGCTAAAGCAACTGCAACACGAGTAAGTGCAACACAGGGAGCGGCTGTTCGAGATGAGACTGGCAGAACTTATGCTGCGGCTTCAGTTAAGTTAGATTCAATAACTTTAGATGCGCTGGAACTTGCATTAGGTATGGCTCTTTCAAGCGGAGCGATCGCCATCGAAGCAGCGATTACTTTTGGAAGTGAGCCAATTGCACGGGCACGATTGGCTGTTCGTGAGATTTCACCATCAGCCTTGGTTGCTAGTGTTGATCAAGACGGGAAAATCAACACCTTTTAAATGACTTGAATGAGTTAAAGGATTGAGATAAACGACCTCGGCCATAGAACTGACCCGATAAGATTCCCACATGCGCATCGCCCGATTTTCACCAGCTAAAGAGATTTCAGTATCTCCGCTTTATGGTGTTATTGATGAAAATCAAATGATCGCAGTATTGGTCGGGGATCCAATATATGCACCAATTACATTTACGGGCGAAAAATTGAATTTGGCAGATGTAAAACTATTGGCACCGGTTATTCCACGAAGCAAAGTTGTCTGTGTTGGAAAAAATTATGCAGATCATGCAGCTGAGATGAACAGTGAAGTCCCTAAAGAGCCAGTCCTATTTATTAAACCAAATACTTCGGTAATCGGCCCAGATGATGCAATTGTTTGGCCGGCTATGAGTGAGCGCGTAGATCATGAAGTTGAACTTGCTATTGTTATTGGAAAAGTTTGCAAAGATGTAAAAAAAGAGAATGCAAAAGATGTGATTTTTGGTTACACAATTGCAAATGATGTGACTGCGCGAGATTTACAAAAAGTAGATGGACAATGGAGTCGAGCAAAAGGGTTTGATACTTTTTGTCCACTTGGACCTTGGATAGAGACTGAATTAGATACGAGTGATTTGAAGTTAACTGCGGAGGTAAATGGAGAAGTGCGTCAATCTGGAACTACGGCAGATATGATTTTTGATATCCCAACAATCATTGCATTTGTCACTCAGGTCTATACCTTGCTTCCTGGGGATGTAATTTTGACTGGAACTCCAGCAGGAATCGGTCCGATGCCTGAAGGTTCGATAACTACGCTTACAATTGCGGGTATCGGAACATTAAGTAACCCAATTGTTAAGAGATCTAAAAAGTGAGAATCGAGTGAGCGCCGATGAGTAATAGAAATGATCGGCCAGTAAAAGTTCGTTTTGCTCCATCTCCAACGGGAGATCTACATGTGGGCAATATCCGCACTGCACTATTTGATTGGGCCTTTGCGCGCCACACAGGTGGCATTTTTCTCTTCCGTATAGAAGACACTGATCGTTTGCGCGTCACGGATGAATATATCGCCGCAGCAATCGACACCTTGAAATGGTTGGGACTCAATTGGGATGAGGGTCCTGAAGTTGGTGGCCCAAATGGTCCTTATTTGCAATCACAGCGCCTAGATATCTATGCCGAATGGGCTGCTAAATTTTTAGCACAGGGCGATGCTTATCATTGCTACTGCTCTTCGGATGAGTTGGAAGCTAGTCGAGAAGCGCAAAAGAGTGCCGGAATGGCGCCAGGTTACGATGGAAAATGCCGCGACCTAACAGCAGATCAAGTTGCTAAATATAAAAGCGCTGGTCGTGAACCGGTATTACGGATGCGGATGCCAGATGGTTCAACAACTTTTACCGATGTAATCCGTGGTGAATTAACTTTTGAGCATGAGTTTGTGCCAGATTTCGTATTAGTCCGTGCGGATGGATCTCCGCTCTATACATTGGCAGTTGCTGTTGATGATGTATTGATGAAAGTAACTCACGTTCTTCGCGGTGAAGATTTGCTTTCATCTACTCCAAGGCAGATTCGGGTTTATCAAGCGATGGGTGTTCCAGAATCTGAGTATCCATTTTTTGCGCACCTTCCATTTGTAATGGGACAAGACAACGCGAAGTTATCAAAACGTAATGGTGAGACTTCAATTGCCTGGTATCGCGAAATGGGATTCTTGCCTGAAGCAATTTGTAATTATTTAGCACTCCTTGGTTGGTCACCTGGTGATGATCGTGAAAATGTATCGATGCAAGAGATTGCTGAACTGTTTACCGTTGAAAGAGTTAACTCATCACCTGCCAGATTTGATA
>CAYZBP010000042.1:0-6368 GCA_964476715.1 uncultured Bifidobacterium sp.
TAGTGGTTTCGTTCGTGCACCAAACGAAGCCCAATTAAGGTCAAATCTGGTTCATGAAAATCTATAGTTTCACAAATTCCAATTACTAAGGTCGCCAATCCCCCTGTAGCAACGACTGTGATTCCTTCTACATTAAGTTCATCACTAATTCGCCGCACCAATCCATCTACTTGGCCAGCAAAGCCATAGATAGTTCCGGATTGCAACGCTTCTACAGTATTTTTCCCAATAACTGATTTGGGTTTAATCAATTCTACTTTTCTAAGTTGTGCTGCTCGAGCCGCTAGTGCCTCTACTGAGATCTCAATTCCAGGTGCTAATGCACCACCTAAAAATTCACCTTTACCTGAGACAACATCAAAATTAGTGGAGGTGCCAAAATCAACAACAATTACTGGGCCGTTCTCACCAAACATTTCATGAGCCGCCAATGTATTTGCAATCCGATCTGAACCGATTTCTTTGGGGTTGTCTACAAGCAAAGGAACACCAGTTTTTATGCCGGGTTCAAGAATGGTTGATGGAGTTTGTGCATAATGCCTAGAGAGCATTGTGCGCAATTCGCGTAGAACGGCAGGAACTGTTGAACATAAAGATATGCCAGTTACTTCATAATTTTCTACTAAAGAACGGTATTTAATCCACAACTCATCAGCAGTATCACGCGGATCTGTCTTCACTCGCCATGAGTGCAATATCTCCTGATTTTTGAAAATACCTAAAACCGTATTTGTATTTCCAACATCAATTGTTAACAACATGTGATTACCCCTTAACTTTCAGATCTAAGCCAATATCCAGAATTGCAGCAGAATGAGTCAAGGCACCGATTGCAATAAAATCGACTCCACTCATTGCATAATCGCGAGCATTTTCCAATGTGATTCCACCTGATGCTTCTAACTTTGTTCGGCCTGCACATTGTTTAACCGCTAATTTGCATTGTTCAGGGGACATGTTGTCTAGCAAAATTAAATCTACTTTGCCCGCTATTGCCTCTTCCATCTGATCTAAGTGATCAATTTCAACTTCAATTGAAAGATTTGGGAACTTGCTCCGCACATCATTAATTGCGTTTGCAATACTTCCTGTTGCAGCAATGTGATTATCTTTAATCAACGCGGCATCAGATAAATTCATTCGGTGGTTTGTGGCTCCGCCCATTCGCACTGCAAACTTCTCTATCTCCCGCCATCCTGGAGTTGTTTTCCGAGTATCTCGGACTGTGCAGTTAGTACCTTTCACTGCTTCTACCCAAATACTTGAAGTAGTTGCGATTCCTGAGAGTCGTGAAAGGAAATTAAGCGCTGTTCGCTCTGCAAGAAGTAAGTCGGTTACTTTTCCGGTAGCTTCAAAGATTAATTGCCCGGCCTCTACTTTGCTGCCTTCAGATATTTGCTTATCAAACTTAATTGCAGAGTTTCCAGCAATTTCAAGCACGGCTTGTGCCGCAAATAATCCAGCAACAACTCCGCTCTTTCTCGCATTGAATTGAGCGATCGCAATTTGATTGTCTGGGATTGTTGCAACTGTTGTTGCATCTAATCCACTGCCCAAATCTTCTCGAAGCGCCGCATCAACTAATGCTTCAAAAGGTTGTGGTGATATTTTCTGCGCCAACAAAGTCGCAACAAGTTGATTGGATAATCTACTCATTAATCACCTTTTCTAAATTGTGTAGGTAATTTCCCTCTGTATCCATCTCTTGTAAAATCCGCTGCTCCCACGAATTTAAAGTGTTAGGGAAATCCTCTCGCCAGTGCGAGCCACGTGTTTCTTCTCTGATCAACGCTGAGCGCACCAAAACATTTGCCAGGCAGTGCAAATTCGTCACTTCCCAAGCTTCAACACATGGTTGGTCTGATGTTTTCTTTGCCAATTGATCTAAAGTTGCCAATACCTCTTCTAATGATTCTCTAGTTCTAATTACACCAGCGCCTTTGCTCATGGCATTAGCAATATCTTTTCTAATTGCAGGATCTAACAAAATACTTTTTGAAGTGTTTTCTACAGGCTCGCCCTGTTCTGGGAGGTTGGTCTTTAAGTCGTCGGCAATACGCGCAGCAAAAACCAATCCTTCCAACAGAGAATTAGATGCCAACCGATTCGCTCCATGAACTCCAGTACACGCTGTCTCACCGCATGCATAAAGCCCAGAAATACTAGAGTGGCCAAACAAATCAACGCGAACGCCTCCAGATGCGTAATGAGCAGCTGGTGCGACTGGAATCAAATCTTTTGTTGGATCAATTTTATGATCTAAGCAAGATTGATAAATAGTTGGGAATCTTTCGGCAAAATTAGATACCGCACTAACATCAAGCCAAACATGGTCACTTCCATTTTTTATCATCTCGCGCATTATTGCTTTTGACACGACATCGCGCGGAGCTAAATCTGCTAATTCATGCGCACCTTGCATGAAACGATCGCCTGCATCATTGAGTAAAACTGCTCCTTCACCGCGAACTGCTTCGCTGATGAGTGGCTGTTGTCCGCTCGCATTATTTCCAAGCCACATAACTGTTGGATGAAATTGAATAAATTCAACATCAGCTATTCCAGCCCCTGCTCGCAATGCAAGTGCAACGCCATCTCCAGTTGAGACTGGAGGATTTGTAGTTTGGGCAAAGACTTGTCCTAAACCGCCAGTCCCTAAAATAACTGCTCGGCCAAGTGCCCGGCCAACGCCATCTCTACTTCCTTGACCGATCACATGCAAGGTGACTCCGCAAACTCGGCCATCGTTATCAACAAGCGCATCGAGTACAAGTGCGTTTTCAATTAATTCAATTCCATCATCTTGAGTAACGGCTGCGAGCAATGCTCGTGAAATTTCAGCGCCAGTTGCATCACCGCCCGCATGCAAAATCCGATTTCGATGGTGACCACCTTCGCGCGTTAATGCGATTTCACCACTTACTGCTCTATCAAAAACAGCGCCTCTAGCAATTAATCTCTCAACAGCGCCAGGTCCTTCAGAAACTAAAATTCTTACCGCTTCAACATCACAAAGACCTGCTCCAGCAACAAGTGTGTCCTCTTCATGCTCAGCAGGTGAATCTCCTGGTCCAAGTGCGGCAGCAATTCCACCTTGTGCCCACTTTGTAGAACCAGCGTCAACTCGCGCTTTAGTAACTAACAGAACAGATAATCCATTAGCGCGAACTTGAAGTGCGGTAGTCAGTCCCGCTATTCCAGATCCAACGATTATTACATCGGCTTTAATCGTCCACCCAGGGCTAGGTGCTAATAATTTCAATTTCTCCGCCCTTCTGGCCCGATAACAGCCGCAAAATTATCTATCAACCTAACTGAGCCTACCCAACCGGCAAGCAACAGCTGCACGGGCCCTATATGGCTTTGATCCACCTCTAACAAACTCTTGGGATTAACTATTGCAAAATAATCCAACCTAAAATCAATCTCCGTAGCAAGTTCTGCCATAACGCTTGATTTAATTTCCGTATAACTTTGTTGTTTGCTGCCATTTTCTAAAGCTCTAAAAATCACAAGCGCAGAATTTTTCTCTTCAGGTGAGAGTCTTACATTTCGCGAAGACAATGCCAGTCCAGAATCTTCTCTAATGGTTTTACCTGAAATAATCTCAATTCCTGGGTGCGCTCGTTTTGAGAATTCCTTAATTAAAAATAGTTGTTGAAAATCTTTTTCTCCGAAGATTGCATAATCTGGTTTTACAATTTCAAATAAACGATTCACAACAGTTAAGACACCATCAAAATGACCGGCACGAGAGTGTCCTTCGTAAATTCTGCCTAGTTCACCTGCATCTATCAATTTATATTTATCTGGATAAATCTCAGAAACATCTGGTGTCCACAAAAGATCAACCCCTGCGGCTTCTGCTAATTGGATATCCGCATTTAAGGTACGCGGGTATTTAGCTAAATCTTCTACAGATTCAAATTGTGTTGGATTTACAAATATGCTCATTACAACTTGGTCAGCCAAACTCTTGGCCTCTTTTACTAGGGATATGTGACCTTGATGTAAGGCGCCCATTGTGGGAACAAATGCAATCTTTTTTTCACCCAGCACATTGTTGGCACTGTCACCACTAGGTGGATATTTAAGTAGATGTTGCATGTACTGCTCCAGTCCGCTGCTTGGGTACCAGGCTTCAGCCAGAGTTTACTCGCTAAATTGTCCACTCTCCAAAAGCCGTGAAATCGCACCAAATCCCGGCAGGGTAGCTGCTGGATCTATCTCACTCCATGGTCGCAAAACGAACTCTCGCTCATGCGCACGAGGATGCGGAATCGTTAACTCTGGAGAGTAAATCAGCATTTCATCACATTTGATTAAATCAATATCAAGAAACCGCGGACCCCATTTAACGGTATTTTCATTTCTTTCACGCCCATGTGCACCTTCTATTGCTTGAGCTACTAGTAACAACTCTTCTGGTTCCAGATTCGTCTCAATAATGATTACTGCATTTATAAAATCTGGTTGTGGTGGACCACCAACTGGTCTAGTTTGATAAAAGGATGAGAATGCAATTACTTCACTGACTTCGTTTAATGCTTCTGCCGCAGAACTCAAAATTTCTGCGCTGTTACCCAGATTAGAACCAAGAGATAAAACTGCTCTCATCTGGTTCTTTCGATTCGCACTGCTACATCCAAAATTTCGGCATCCACCGGCGCTTCTGGTTTATGTACGACAACTACGACGGACTTCGCCTGATGAAAATTCTTGAAAATTTCTTCACTAACAAGCTCGGCCACTTTTTCAATTAAATTTACTGGGGGTCCTGTCAAAACATTTATAACTTTCCCCACAACAGCTGAATAATCAATCGTTTCTGATAATTCATCATTATTTCCTGCCTTTGAAAGATCTATTCCAATCTCAAGGTCAACCGAAAACATTTGACCATTTTTTCTTTCAAAATCATGAACACCATGAAAGCCAACGGCAGAAATTCCAGTAAGAATTATTTTATCCACTACATGGCCCCGCTTTCAGAATTCGATTCATTAACTATATCAATCGCCATTTTGTGTTCCTTCACAGAATGTGTGCGCACGCCCCAGATCTTGTTCTTCGCACATAGAGAGGTAATTGCTACAGAAGCACTCTCCCGTTCAATAGGAGTTAGTTCTTCACCTAAAAATTTTTTCCTAGATGCGCCGATCAGAATTGGAAAACCTAAGTTAGTAAACAGCTCTAAATTATTCACAATCTCCCAGTTATGTTCCGGCAGTTTTGAAAATCCTAATCCTGGATCAAGAATTAATTGATTTTCTAGTACCCCTACACTTTTTAAAGAATCAACTCTTGCCAACAACTCTTTTATTACTTCTGAATTTACATCTTTATAAATAGCCTTGCTCTGCATTGTGTCCGAACTTCCACGCCAATGCATTACAACGTATTTCACCCCAGTAGTTGCCACTAGATCAGCCATATTTGGATCTGCTAAGCCACCACTCACATCATTAATTATTTTTGCTCCTACTTTTAGAGCGGCTTTGGCCACATTTGCTCTCGTTGTATCAATACTTACAGTCGTATTTGGAAAAGATTTAGCAATCGCCTCAATTACTGGGATTATGCGAACTAACTCTTCGGCCTCAGTGACTCGTTTAGCTCCAGGGCGCGTTGACTCTCCGCCAACATCAATGATGTCTACACCTTCTGAAATCATCTCTTTCACGCGATTCATAGCCGCAGGAAGAGAGTTATGCATTCCACCATCTGCAAAAGAATCAGGTGTGACGTTCAAAATTCCCATCACTAAGGTCTTCAATTTAACGACCTAGAATTAAACTAATCGCTTCCGCACGAGTTGCTGAATCACGTAAATGTCCCCGAACAGCACTTGTTGTAGTTCGCGATTTAGGTTTCTTTACACCCCGCATGGACATGCACAAATGTTCGCAATCAATTATGACGATTACTCCCGCTGCCTCAAGAATTTCAACTAATGAATCTGCAATCTGAGTAGTTAGCCGCTCTTGTACTTGCGGACGTTTAGCAAACAAATCTACTAAGCGAGCTAGTTTTGAAAGTCCGGTGATTCTTCCGCTTTCCCCTGGTATGTAACCGATATGTGCAACTCCATGAAATGGTGTGAGGTGATGTTCGCAGTGCGAAAAAACTTCAATATCGCGAACGATAATTAATTCGCGATGCCCGGCATCAAAAGTAGTTGTTAAAACTTCCTCGGGTGAACTCCATAACCCAGCAAAATTCTCTTGCATCGCTCTAGCAACTCGAGCAGGGGTATCTCGCAATCCTTCGCGCTCTGGATCTTCACCAAGTGCAATTAGCAACTCAAGAACAGCAGCTTCAGCTCTTTTTTGATCATAAGGCGCTTTGGCTCTTCCTTCATGAGGTGA
>CAYZBP010000043.1:0-6253 GCA_964476715.1 uncultured Bifidobacterium sp.
AGTCGTACTCTGATAGCCCAACACTAGGAGATTTCGATGGCTTCTACGAGTCCCGGCTATGGAATCACAATTCGCGTTGAAGGTCCATCCGCGAATAAGCCTGTTTCTGCGATAACAACTGCCTTAAATTCGCAAGGTGCGGCACTCACTGCCTTAGATATCGTGGAATCTTCATATGATCGAGTGGTTATAGATGTCACTTGCGACACCATAGACGCTGAGCACGCAGACCGCGTTGCAAAAACGGTATCTGAAATTCCTGGCCTGACGGTACGCAAAGTTAGTGATCGCACATTTTTATTGCACCTTGGTGGAAAGATTGAAATTCAATCAAAAGTTCAAATCAAAACTCGTGATGATTTGTCGCGGATTTACACACCGGGCGTAGCAAGAGTATGTATGGCAATTGCTGAAGAGCCAAGTGATGCAAGACGTTTAACAATTAAGAGAAACACTGTGGCTGTTGTTACAGATGGCTCGGCAGTTTTAGGTTTAGGAAATATTGGACCAGCTGCTGCACTTCCAGTCATGGAAGGAAAAGCAGCTTTGTTTAAACGGTTTGCAAATGTAGATGCATGGCCAGTTTGTTTAGATACCCAAGATGTAGATGAGATTGTGCGTACAGTACAAATCATCGCTCCTGTTTATGGTGGAATCAATCTAGAAGATATTTCCGCACCAAGATGTTTTGAAGTAGAACGAAGATTGCGTGAGCTTTTAGATATCCCAGTTTTCCACGATGACCAACATGGGACAGCAATCGTTGTTTTTGCGGCTTTAAGAAATGCGCTTAAATTAGTTAATAAACCAATTGATAAAGTCAAAATTATAATAAGTGGAGTCGGTGCTGCAGGTACCGCAGTTTCACGATTGCTTTTCCTAGGTGGTGCAAAAACAATAATTGGTTTTGATTTAGATGGAGTTATTCATAAAGGTTCACCAACAAATGATCCAATGCGTGAATGGTTTGTAAAGGAAAGTAACCCAGAGAATTTTCAGGGAAGCATCGGTCAAGCACTAGTTGGCGCTGATGTATTCATCGGATTAAGCGCGCCTAATCTTTTAAGTGAAAGTGATGTATCAGGTATGGCCGCCGAAAGTATTATTTTTGCGTTAGCAAATCCAGATCCGGAGATTGATCCAGAGATCGCTCGCAAATACGCGAGAGTAGTTGCAACTGGTCGTAGTGACCAACCAAATCAGATCAACAATGTGCTTGCCTTCCCGGGGGTATTCCGCGGATTGCTTGATACCGGAGCATCAAAAATCTACGATTCAATGTTGTTGGCGGCCGCCGATGCAATCGCAGAGTGTGTAAAGCCTGAGCAATTAAATGAAAGTTTTATAATTCCGAGTGTTTTTGACCCAGCTGTAACGCCAGCGGTTGCATCCGCCATGCGATCGGCAATAAAGAAAACATCGCAGTAGCGTTTTCTCCTATAGCCGGTAAAGTGAAGATATGAACCTCAGCCCAATCATCCTCCCTTCTAATCAATTTGATCATTTTTATCGTGGTGGTTATCGAATCGGTGAGCTGAGAAACGGTCCAGGTGGACCGATGCGACCAGAAGAATGGATTGGTTCTGCCACAACTCGTTTTGGTGAAAAAACAATGGGGCTTTCAACATTGCCAAATGGCGAGTATCTGCGTGATGCAATTGGTGCAGACCCTGAAAGTTGGTTTGGACCAGAACATGTGAATGCATTTGGCACTAGCACTGAAATTTTAGTTAAGTTGTTGGATCCGGATCAACGACTACCGGTTCACTATCATCCAAATAAAGCGTTTGCGAAAAAACATTTAGCGCTTGATCATGGCAAAACTGAGGCATGGATTATTTTGGAAGCACCTGCAGATGCAAAAGTCGGATTGGGCTTTGCGCAAACAATGAAAAAAGATGTTGTCCATGACATGGTAAAAAGAATGGACTCCGCTGCATTACTTGCTTCTTTGACAATGGTCCCAGTTAAACCTGGTGACGCGATTTTAGTTCCAGCCGGAACTCCACATGCAATTGAGGCGGGGATTTTTGTACTTGAATTACAAGAACCAACAGATTTATCTGCACTCTTGGAGTGGGAAGGTTTTGCGGTAGATGGAATAAAAGATGGTCACCTAGGACTTGGTTTCGACACAGTTTTAGATGCACTCAGATTTGATCCTATTTCAGCAGCTGAACAAAAGGAATTAATTAAAAGTACTGGTTTCACCAGTAGGCAATCGCAATCACTATTTACAAGTAAAGCAGATGGTTATTTCCGTGCAGATTTACTACCTGGAGATGGCAGCAAAACTAATGCAGGTTTTTCAATCTTGTTAATGCTTGATGGCGATGGGATTTTGAAAACTACAAACTCTGGAAGTATCGCTGTTGGGCATGGAGATGCACTAGTAATTCCATGGTCTGCTGGCGATTGGAGTTTGAATGGTGGAGTAGGCATTGTTTGTCGCCCACCACTTCCTGCAGCGGCGGCACTAGCCCCGTGAACTTTGCCGCTACATTCCAAGATCAATTCACACCTTTAGCTCCCTTTGCTTTATACCTCTTAGTTTGGGTTTTAGTTTTTATTGAAACTGGAATATTGGTTGGCTTCTGGTTGCCCGGAGACTCACTGCTATTTAGTGCAGGACTTGTTGCAGCCTCTCGAGATGATATGAATATTGCCATCTTGGTGACTGGTATTTTCTTAGCTGCATTTGTGGGCGACCAAATTGGTTATGTTTTTGGCAGAAAATATGGCCGGCCATACTTAGAAAGAAAACCTTCCGATCGTCGCACAAAAATGATTGCACGTACTGAAGAGTTTTACTTGAAACATGGTTGGTGGGCTGTTGTAGCCGCGCGCTTTTTCCCTTGGATTAGAACATTTATTCCGCCAATCGCAGGAATTGGAAAAATGCCCTATTACAAATTCCTTTCGGCAAACTCAGTGGGCGCTTTCGTATGGGGTGTCGGTATTACATCTGCAGGTTATTACTCAGCGACTATTCCATGGGTTAAAAGTAGTTCTTATGCCCTTGCAGCATTCTTTATCGGTGGATCAATAATCTCAGTCCTGTGGAAGAGATTTCGCCCTAATTGATCCTTGGGCTTTTACCCCACCAATTAGTACACCTGCATATGAGAGTGCGATTCCAATAATCAAATTTGGCCCTATAGCTACACCTTCTGTCGGAAAAATTAAATCAATTAAGAGTGAGCCGATTAATTGACCACCTGTCGTAAATAAAGTAAATGCTAATACGCCAATTTCTTGAACTATTGTCGAAGCAAAGGCGATGTAGAGAATTCCTATCGCTCCGCCAAGATAGACCCACCACGGGGAGGTTGGAAATTTGCTTAAATTATCTCCACCCAAAGTTGTAAACACCAATAAACATGAAAGAAAGGTCAAACCTGTAGCAAAATTTAACCAAGTAGTTGCCAAGCTATTTTTTGAGTGCTCATTTATTTGCCCATTTAATGCTCTCTGCAAACCAAGTAGTAATCCTCCGCTAAATGAAAGTGCTATTGCAATTAAAGATGTGTTGGCAACTGTAAGGCGATCCCATACGGCAACCAAAACAGCAATCACCGTTATCACCGCAGCAAAAGTGCGCCGCAGAGTTATTGGTTGTTTTCCCCCAGCTGTCATTCCTGCTCTATCAACAAACAGTGAAGCGGCAGTCTGCCCTGCTATTGTCGTTACGGAAAGCAAAGCAACCCCTATTAAAGGAACAGAAAAAGATTGAATGGCAACAAAAATTCCACCGAGTACTCCAGCACTTAATCGCCACCGGGGCAATTGTTTAGACCTGATTCCGGTTAAAATTCCTCTTAAGCCAATTCTAACTTTTTTATTTGTAGCCAAAATTAAATTTAAAATTATAAATCCAGATCCAAATGAAAATAGCGCTGCTTCAACGCCATTACCCAACAGAGCTGATAATCCACCATTTACGCGTGATTGAAGAGCAACCAAAATCCCACATAATGCAGCAAAAATATCTAGCCGCATTTAAAGTTACTAATTATTCGAGTGCGTGACTATTGATTCGCGTTTGTCAGCAATAAAATCCATGAGCGCAAACAGTACGCCAGAGATCACAAATGTAATATGAATAATTACGCGCCACATAGTTCCATCGCCTACGGTTTCTTTACCAGACAGCTCTATGAAATCTTTCAAAAGTTCAATTACAGAGATAGCAACTAAGGATCCGATTAATTTAATCTTTAATCCAGAGAAATCAATTGTTCCCATCCAATGAGGCTTGTCTTTCGATTCATGAGCTGCATCAATACGTGAAATAAAGTTCTCATAACCAGCAAAAATTACAATTAAAATTAAGTTCCCCAAGAGAGTTAAATCAAGCAAAGCCAGCAGATCTAAAGTAAATGTGTGTGGATCTGTAGTGCCAATATGTTCAACTAAATGTACAAACTCGATACAAAATCTAATGACTAAAGCAACGAGAGCAAGTACTAATCCGACGTAGAGTGGTGTGAGTATCCAACGTGCTTGGAAGAGTCCCGTTTCAAGTGCGTGCACAAATTTAGACATGGAGAAAGTTTAGCCGAATTTCAAGCGCTGCCAATCTCAAATTATTGGTGGTCTACCAGCTCTTGTTAGTTTCCAGATTGCCTTCCAGGAGAGTTTTTTCTGCTTCCCAGGATTCGTTAAGAACCCACTGGAGAAACCCTTCAACCACGCTGTCGCTGAAGAGAAGGAGCGCATCCTCAACACAGATAGAGCGAACCAGTTAAGTAAGTAGATTTGACCGATCGGGAAAGGGAGATTTCGACGAGCCAACCAAACTCGATTGCGCGCATTTAATCTGTAAAAGTACTCATGTCGGGCTGGGCTAACAATTGGATGTTCTACTGAAACTTCTGTTATGTACCAAGCGGTATAACCGCGGTTGTAAACCTGCCAAACTAATTCAATTCCTTCGTGACCGTAATAAAAGTTTGCGGGCCACCCGCCTATTTCATCAAAAAGTTTTCTTCGAATAACAACTGCGCCTTCAGCCAGAGTCGTAGCTAATGAAGGTCTCATCGGATCCCCAATAATCAAACGCGGAATCCATCGACGTGGGGTTTGGCCCCCATCCGCACCGACTATGCGAGGTTGCAATAAACCTGTTTGGGTATGTTTTTTCAAAATCTCTGCAAATCTACCAAGCACATTATTATTTAAGATCTTTACATCATCATCTAAAAAGAATAAGTACTCCCCTGAAACTTCTACTGCTCCAGCATTCCTTCCCGCGGGAATTCCTAAATTTTCAGGCAAGAAAACCGTCTTAACTCCGGTCGTCTCCGGGGCAGGGTCCCAACCATTTCCGACAACTACGATATCTAGATCAACTCCACTTTGATTCTTTAAAGATTCAAGGGCTGCTGCAAACTCTTTTGGACGTTTGCCCATCGTAAGAATTACGCATCCAAAAGTAGGAGTCATGAAGCAATCAATTTGCGTGAAGATAAAATTGCAATTAGGTGTCCCACCAACACAATTATTGAAATTGGTAAAACCCAACTAATCAATAACTGTAAGGGATTATCTTGATTAGTTAAATACCCAATAGCACTAACTAACGAAATAACTATGGTCATCTCAACAGAATGAAAAATTCTGTGCAAAGGAAAAAATCTTGCTACGGACCTGATTGTCGACAGAAGAGAACTTTTTGGTTTTCCAATTTCACGATCATCTTTGTTTCGAGTTCCACCTGTGAAAAATTTAGCTACATGTACGGCGTCATTTAAGACTTTATTCAAAATAACAATAATCGCAATCAAAGCACCGTAAAAAGGGTAATTGCTTTCATTTAATGGATCTGCTGGCCAATTTGCAGCACGTAATCCAAGCATTAAAACAATAGTTGCCTCAGCGCTGTAATGACCAATAGTGTCTAGAAATATTCCAGCAGGCGAAAACTTTTTCTTCCATCTCGCTAATTCGCCATCGCAACAATCCCAAAGCATTTGCAATTGAGAGAGGAAAAGCGCCAGTAAAATTCCCTTATAGCCTGGGATCAAGAGAGCTAAACCGGTAGATATTCCAGTGATAATCATTAACCAGGTAACTCCGTTGGGAGATATCCGGGTAGAGATCAGCGCCCGAGTTAAATAAGGTGAAATCTTCCGCAAATATAGGTCGGCGGTCCAATGCTCAGCATTAGATCTTCCAGTAATTGATGCAGGCTGGCTAACCTCACGTAATTCGGAAATAGAAATTCGTTGCACTAATTCCCCCTTGCGCTAAG
>CAYZBP010000044.1:0-6166 GCA_964476715.1 uncultured Bifidobacterium sp.
CTCAATAGTTTCGAAAAGATTTCCACCCTCGGTGGTCCAACCACGCGCAGCCAAAGTGTGGCCGCGAACATCAAGCCCTACGGCAATTTTTTCACCATGTTTGGCAATAACTTGTGCAGTCCAATCAGGATTTTCTAGTGCTGCGGTTCCTAGATTGATTCGAGCACATCCTGTTGCTAATGCCCGATCTAGGGATTCGTTGTCGCGAATTCCACCTGAGAGTTCAACTTTTACATCTAGCGCGCCAACTACTTCAGCGAGAAGCTGCGCATTACTCCCAATGCCAAAAGCAGCATCTAGGTCAACCAGGTGTATCCATTCGGCGCCAGCATTTTGAAAATCTAGTGCAGCATCAAGTGGGTTTCCATATTTTGTTTCATTTTCAAGCGCACCTTGAACTAGTCGAACTGCTTGTCCGTCTTTAACATCAACGGCAGGTAAAAGAATTAAGCGCATTTTGCTATCCAATTCTCAATCAATTTGGCGCCAGCATCCCCAGATTTCTCAGGGTGAAATTGCGTAGCACTTAGCGGTCCATTTTCTACTGCGGCAATAAATTTTCCGCCGTAATTACCCCAACTAACTTTTGCTTTTTTCAAAGGTGAATGCGGATCTTCTTCCCACTCTTGTGCCGCAAAAGAGTGCACAAAATAAAATCTTTCCAGTTCTACTCCGGCAAAAAGTTCACTTTCTGGTGCGACATCAATCAAATTCCAACCCATATGCGGAAGTTTCGGATCTTGCAATTTAGTGACAGTGCCATTCCATTGCCCTAATCCTGGCGTTACTACGTCGTGCTCATCACCAAATGAAAAAAGAGTTTGGGCGCCTACGCAAATACCAAGTGTCTGCAAATTCTTGGTTAAACGTGCATCGACAATGGCATCCGCTCGGTGTTTTAGTAGTCCTTCCATGCAAGCAGCAAATGCACCAACCCCTGGAATGACTAAACCGTCAGCATTGATGCATTTTTGAAAATCATTAGTCACTTCAACTTGAGCACCATGTCTTGAAAAAGCTCGCTGAGCCGATTTAATATTCCCAGAGCCGTAATCCAGAATTGCTATCAAAGAACGCCCTTAGTTGATGGAACCCCCGCTACGCCATCAAGTCTGACGGCATCGCGCAATGCACGAGCGACTGCCTTAAATTGCGCTTCCATAACGTGGTGCGCATTCCGTCCTTCTAAAACGCGGATATGCAATGCGATATGCGCTTCAGCAATCAATGATTCCCAAATATGACGCGTTAATGTGGTGTCGTAAGTACCAATCAATTCCACAATTTCAGGTTGACGGTGAACTAAGTACGGTCTTCCAGAAAGATCAACTGCTGCTGTAACTAAAACTTCATCTAACGGCACAGTTGCATCACCGAATCTGCGAATACCTACTTTGTCGCCAAGTGCCTCTCTCAATGCTTGACCAAGAGCTAAAGAAGTATCTTCCACGGTGTGATGTGAATCGACTTCAACATCTCCTTTAGTAATTACTTTCAGATCAAAGCCACCATGCTTACCTAATTGATTGAGCATATGATCAAAAAAGGGAACTCCGGTTTCTATTTCAATGACACCAGTTCCGTCCAGTTCCAATTCAACATGGACTGAAGACTCTTTTGTGGCCCGCTTTACGATCGCTTTGCGGCTCATTTTTCCCCTTTCGATGCACTAAGAATCTCACGAAGTGCTGCTAAGAAGCGGTCATTTTCACTTGGAGTTCCGATAGTTACTCTCAAATGACCCGCAATTCCCACATCCCGGACCAACACTCCAACATTTACCAACTCTTGCCAAATTTTCTTCTCGTTATCGATCGAAAAAAGCAAGAAATTTGCCGAGCTAGGAACCACATTTAAACCAAGTGAATTTAACGCTCGAACCACTTTGTCCCGCTCAATTTTGAGTTGTTCAACCTCTGCAAGTAATTCAGCTTGAAATTCCAGTGCAACTTTGGCTAACAGTTGGGTTGGAGTGCTCAAATGATATGGAAGTCGGACTAATTGAACTGCTTGAACAACTTCTTTAGCGGCTGCTAGATAACCAACCCTGACTCCAGCAAATGAAAATGCTTTACTCATTGTGCGAATTACCACCAAATTCAAATACTCATCTAAGAGTTTTACGTTGGAAGGCTCTTCAGAAAATTCCGCATACGCTTCATCGATTATCGCCAATCCACCAACTTGAGCTGTAGCTTCAATCACCTTCCTAATATCAGAGATTGCCGTGCTCGTTCCTGTTGGATTATTTGGAGTAGTGATAAATACTAATTTAGGTTTTAGTTTTGAAATTTGCGTTAACGCTGATGAGATATCAATATGAAAATCACTCAACCGGGCTGCAACGATCCAATTTGTGCCGGTGCTCCTCGCAATATTTTCATGCATTGAATAAGACGGGGTGAAGCCCAGAGAATTCACACCAGCCCCAGCGAATGCCAAGAAAAGTGTTTGAATAATTTCATTGCTGCCATTAGCAGCCCAGATTTGATCCACACCTAAATTCATACCTGTAGTCGAATTTAAATACTTTGCTAACTCTG
This sequence comes from uncultured Bifidobacterium sp., assembly GCA_964476715.1. Lineage (GTDB taxonomy): Bacteria > Actinomycetota > Actinomycetes > Nanopelagicales > Nanopelagicaceae > UBA3012. The sequence goes on from CAYZBP010000044.1 coordinate 2,544, forward strand.
TTCTAAGTTCAATTGCATCTCTATCCGGATACCGATTGAAATTTTCGGCTGAACTAGAAATCGCCGCTGAAAGTTTTGCTACTAAATCTGGTGACAAAGAAAACGGATTTTCATTTGTATTTAATTTAACCTCGAGTGGCAATTGTGGAGCGCCATAAGGTGATTGACCTTTTAGATCATTACGTAGCGGAAGCCACTCCGGCCACGCATAAGTATTTGCCCCACTTTCGCTGCTCATGAATCACCTTTTGTGAGAAATCGGGCACTCATTGCATCGCCGTGAGCTGGAAGATCTTCCGAATTTGCCAGAGTGATTACATTTTCAGCGATTTCAGTAAATGCTTTCTCGTTGTACTCGACAAAGTGGATACCTCGCAAAAATGTTTGAACAGATAAGCCACTTGAGTGACAAGCACATCCCCCGGTAGGTAATACGTGGTTAGAGCCTGCGGAGTAATCACCTAATGAAACAGGGGTATACGGACCGATGAAAACCGCGCCAGCATTACGTACTGATTTAGCAACATTTACTGCATCATTTGTTTGGATTTCTAGGTGTTCGGCTCCATATGCATTTACAACAGCCAAACCATCTTCAAGATTTTTGACAATTACAATTGCAGATTGAATTCCACTGAGTGCTGTGCTTATTCGTGCGCTGTGTTTCGTTTTATTCACGCGTGCATTGAGCGCTATCTCAACATCATCAGCAAGTTTCACGCTAGTGGTTACTAGAACCGCTGCAGCGATCGTGTCGTGCTCTGCTTGACTGATTAAATCTGCAGCAACGTTTTCCGCTTCTGCAGATTCATCTGCAAGAATCATGATTTCAGTCGGTCCCGCTTCAGAATCTATGCCGATTACACCGCGCAATGCTCTCTTGGCTGCTGCAACATAAATATTTCCGGGACCCGTAACAATATCTACAGCTTCACAACCGGCACCATAAGCAAACATTCCAATTGCTTGTGCTCCACCAACTGAATAAATCTCATCAACACCTAAAAGTGCACACGTTGCCAAAATTGTTGGGTGAGGGTAACCACCAAAATCTTTTTGGGGAGGTGATGCGACAGCGAAAGATTTGACTCCTGCGATTTTGGCTGGAATTACATTCATCATCACACTGCTTGGATAAACGGCTTTTCCGCCGGGAACATAAAGTCCAACTCGATCTACTGGAATCCAACGTTCAACCACATAACCACCAGGAACAACATCTGTTTGTTTCTCAGAACGAGTTTGATCTCTGTGGACTTTTTCAATTCGTTTGATAGCTTCAAGTAATGCTGCCTTGATTTTGGGATCCAATTCATCAAGAGCCTTTTTAATCGCCGTCGCTGGAACTCGTAATTGCGGAATTTCTACGCCATCAATTTCAGCCGTAATGGAGATGACTGCCTTTTCGCCATCTTTTTTAATTCTTTGAAGTAACGGCTTCACTGTCACAAGAGCGGCCTCGATATCCATCTCGGCCCTGGGCAACAGATTGCGGAGATTGGCTCTACTGAAATCTTGGTTTCCGGTTAGATCAATTCTGCGTATCAATCGATCTGCCGGTGTGCTCACCTGCGTACTCTACCGAACCAATTCGCTTGGAGGCCGGAGCAATTAATGAATTACTACACCAGACATGTGGGCCCTAATAGTGCTTTTAGATCAGCACTCAAACTCGGTGAAACGCTCACCCTTAAGCCGTCATCGATCTTCATAACAGTGCTACTCGTTGGGCTATCTAGCCTGAGGTGGACTTCGGTCGCCCCTGGATGAGAACGCAAAACTTCTTTCATGCGATCGATAATAGGCGGGGTGCACCTTGCGAACGGGAGCGAAACAATCAGTGGTCCGCGACGTTCCTGCGACAAATCTGGAAGTGATAAATCCAAGGCCATAATTCGAGGTGTGTCTTCGCGTCGATCTACTCGGCCCCTAACGATCACAACTACATCTTCCGAAAGTGCAGTTGCGTGTTGAGAATAAGTGTTTGAAAAGAACATCACATCAATAGCACCAGCTAAATCTTCGATGGTGACTATTGCCCAAGATGCTCCAGCTTTCGTAACTTTTCGTTGAATTGAAGTTACCAATCCACCGATAGTCACAATGTCGTCATGACCAACTTCATCTCCTGAAATTTCACTGATCGGGCGATCAACTAGTGCCGCCAAAGTGGATTCAATTCCAAGTAAAGGATGGTCGGAAACATAAAGTCCAAGCATCTCGCGCTCATGAGCAAGCAGCGTTGATTTATCCCACTCTTCAATTGGATACTTCAATTCCAATCCAGTGACTTCATCACCTGTGGTTGAACCAAATAAGTCGTACTGACCAAGTGCTTCTGCGCGCTTTGCCTCAATAACACTGTCCAGTGCTTCTAAGTAGATTGCCATTAAGCCACGACGTGTGTGACCAAGTGAGTCAAATGCTCCGGCCTTGATTAGAGATTCAATAGTTTTTTTGTTGCAAACATTTCCATCTACCTTGGCTAAGAAATCATCAAATGAAGTGAACTTCCCTTTTTTAATCCGTGTGGCTGCAATAGAGGCGACAACTCCTTCGCCCACATTTCTTACTGCTGCTAATCCAAACCGGATATCTACTCCACGAGGCGTGTAGTCGGCATCAGATTCATTTACATCTGGTGCTAATACTTTAATTCCCATCCGTCGTGATTCATTTAAATAAAGGGCGCTCTTATCTTTGTCATCCCCAACACTTGTTAGAAGTGCTGCCATGTACTCTGCAGGATAATTAGCTTTCAGATATCCAGTCCAATAGGAAACCATTCCATATCCAGCGCTATGTGCACGGTTAAATGCGTAGTCAGAGAATGGAACCAAAATCTCCCAAAGCATTTCAATTGATTGATCTGAGTAACCACGCTCGCGCATTCCGGCTTGAAATGGAATGTATTCCTTGTCAAGAATCTCTTTCTTTTTCTTCCCCATTGCTCTGCGAAGAAGATCCGCGCCACCAAGTGAGAATCCAGCTAATTTTTGGGCAATCGCCATTACCTGCTCTTGGTAAACGATCAATCCGTAGGTATCCCCCAGAATCTCTTCTAGTGGTTCAGCAAGTTCGCGGTGAATTGGCGAAACCGGTTTTCTTTTATTTTTCCGATCTGCGTAATCATTGTGGGCGTTCGCACCCATAGGTCCAGGGCGATACAGTGCGATAACAGCTGAGATATCCTCAAATGAATCTGGGGCAAGTGAACGAAGCAAAGACCTCATCGGCCCACCATCGAGTTGGAACACTCCAAGAGTTTCACCGCGAGCTAACATTTCGAAAGTTTTTTTATCATCCAAGGGCAATTCTTCTAATTTAAAAACTTCATCTCTGTTCGACTTGATATTTCTAAGACAATCATCAAGGACAGTTAAATTTCTTAAACCCAAGAAATCCATTTTGAGCAATCCGAGGGCTTCACAAGCACCCATATCAAATTGAGTAATAATGGAACCATCGGCTTCACGACGTTGAATTGGAATAACATCAAGCAGCGGCTCTTTACTTAAAATTACGCCAGCTGCGTGAACTCCCCATTGCCGCTTTAAGCCTTCAAGTCCTTTTGCAGTATCAATCACGCGTTTAATATCTGGATCTGCATCGTACAGAGCACG
>CAYZBP010000045.1:0-4739 GCA_964476715.1 uncultured Bifidobacterium sp.
ATGCTTCCACCGCGAGTCAGTGAAAGGTAGGCCTCTAACGCATCTTCAACCGGAAAGACCTTAGTGATTAGTGGCTCAAGTTCTTTGGTACGTGTGGCAAGGAATGCGATTGCATCGTCAAAATCAATTGATTTGTAGACACGAGCACCCTGCATAGTTACTTCCTTGTGGAATATTTGCTGCAGATTGAACTGGCGCAACTCTGCATGTATTCCTACAACAATAATCTTTCCACGAGGTTTAACTATTGTTGAGATCAAAGTCGCACCACCTGCGGAACCAGATACTTCAAAGACCACATCAGTGCCTAATCCATTTGTTGCTTCACGTGCCGCAGCTTCTACTTGATCTGGAGCTACTGGAATCATTCCATGTGATTTTGCAACATCTAAGCGGGTTTGATCTATGTCAGTAATAAATGTTTTATGTCCGCGAGATACGCAAACAATTCCGATCAACAAACCAATTGGTCCAGCACCAACAATAGTAATTACATCAGTTGGATCAAGATCTGCCATTCGCACATCATGAATAGCAACAGCAAGTGGTTCGATTAGTGCACCTTGACGAAGGGTGATCTGCTCTGGAATTCGATGTAACAACTCTGCTGGCACGATCCACTCTGGTTGCATTGCGCCGCCAAGATCCACGCCGATAAATTTTAATTTCGGACAGATATGTGAATTGCCTTCATTGCAGGTTCGACAATTTTTACAAGGTAATAGCGGTCGAACAGTTACCTTCTCACCTAACTTCCATTCATTAACTCCAGCACCAATCCGGGCAACAACTCCAGACATCTCATGACCTGGAACATGCGGGGTAGTCACGCGAGAATCCATATGACCGGCATATAAATGCAAGTCAGTTCCGCAGACTCCGACATAGGCCACTTTCACGGCCACGTAGTTGGCGGGAAGTTCGGGGGAGATCCACTCATCAACAGTGATCTGCTCTGGTCCACGGTAGGTAACTTGTTTCATGTATCTGAGCCTAATACCCATTTGATACCTATTTCAGACCGATCTAGCGGCTACTTGCTGCTGTCAGCCCTAACTCCTAGTATTTGGGCTATTCGAACAGATGTTCTAATTTAGGGGGAGTAGATGGCTAGATCAGGTGATGCGCCTGAGGTGCTTACCGTGGGAGGTGAGCCGGTTGAGTTCACATGGCGGGGACGGCGTTTTCGAATCCATTCCGTACTTTCGCGTTGGCGCGAAGCCGGGGGTTGGTGGAACCGAGCTAGTGATGGAAATTATCGCCCCGATGATTTAGCAAAATCTTTTTGGGCAGTTGAAGCCGCACCAGAAGGAATGTTAATTACATTCCACGTAGAACGTGATGAGTTAAGTGGTCAGTGGCAGGTACGTAAAGCGATAAGCAAGAGTGCTGTTCAAGTTGAAGAAGATGAGTAATTCAACAATTCCATATGTTCATCTGCAAGTAGCAAGTGGATTCTCATTTAAATACGGAAGTGCTCAACCAAATCAATTAGTCGAACGCGCTGCAACTTTCGGAATGCCAGCCTTAGCACTTACTGACAGAAATGCGCTCGCCGGTGCGATCAGATTTACGCAATCTTGTCAGCGCGCAGGAATCACTCCAATTATTGGATGCAATTTAGAGGTTGCACCAATGCGCAAAGTAAAAGTGGCTCCTACTCCGGCAAAGGGTGGGAATTTTGTTGAAAACAATTTTTCACGTGTAACAGTGATAGCAACATCGCAAAATTACGGGTGGCGCAATTTAGTGAAAATAGTTTCTGGGGTAGAAGAACAACTTTTAACTCATGAGAATTTTGCAAAACATAGCGAAGGTGTTTTGTTGTTACTTGGTCCAAATTCAGATGTAGGAAGAGCTTTGGCTTTGCGTCGCATTGATCAAGCCAAAGATGCGCTAAATAGATGGCGTGAAATAGCACACCCCGGATCAATTGCTATTGAAGTTGTATCTCATCTAGCACCCGGAGAAGGAGAACTTACAACTGCGCACGCTGCGCGGTCATTAATATTCGCAAATCAGATGAGAGTGCCTGCAGTAATAAGTAATTCAGTACGGATGCTCGATCGTGAAGATGGTCCAGTAGTTGATATTTTAGATGCTGCAAGAAAATTAATGCCATTGAGCGCTCAAACTGTTGAACGTAAAACCAGCGAAGGCTATTTAAAAAGTCAATTAGAGATGCAGTATGTAGCAGATGAGATCTCTAAAGCAGCAGGGGAGTACGACAGTAAAAAGTTATTGCAAGCCAGTTTTGAATGGGCACAGCGAGCATATTTATCACCAAGTAATGACATCGGTTTGGGAGGAATTCATTTACCTGAAGCCAAAACAGTTAACGCAAAATCACTAGAAGAGATGCAAAAACAATTACGTGATAGATGTGATGGGCGAATAAATAGTCGTTATGGAGGGAGTGATTTACGAAAAGCGATTTCACGATTAGGTGATGAATTAGAGACAGTAAAAAAACTTGGGTATGAACCATATTTTTTAGCAGTGGCTGACATAGTTGAGGCAGCACGTAGTAAAGGAATCAGAGTAGCTGCGCGTGGAAGTGGTGCCGGATCTTTAATCTGTTACTTACTTGGAATCTCTACAGTTGAACCATTGAAGCATGGGTTGCTTATGGAAAGATTTTGTTCTCCACTTCGCTCTGCTCTTCCAGATATCGATATAGATGTGGAATCAGCACGCAGATTAGAGATCTATGAGGATGTATTTACAAAATACAATAAAGATGGAGTGACTCGAGCAACCACTGTTGGTATGTTCGAAACTTATCGAGCAAGACATGCAATTCGTGATGTTGGGGCGGCAATGGGGTTGCCGGCAGTTGAGGTAGATGCTTTAGCAAAAGCAATGCCACATATTCGGGCACGCAATATAACCGCAGCGATAAAAGATTTACCTGAACTTCGTCATATCCAGATAACTTCAAATGAGATAGCCATGGCTCTTGGTCTGGCGCAACGCTTGGATGGATTGCCGCGAAATATTTCAATGCACCCATGCGCTGTAATTTTGGGAGATAGCAAATTGTTAGAGCGCGCACCAGCTCAATTAAGTGGATCTGGATATCCAATGTTGCAATGGGACAAAGATGATGTTGAAGCTGTTGGTTTGCTTAAGTTGGATATTTTAGGTGTTCGAATGCAATCTGCCATCTCTTACTCACTAAACGAAATAAAGCGAGTAGATGATAAAGATATTGATCTTGATAATATCGAACTTGATGATGCTAAAACTTTTGAATTGATACGCACAACTCGCACTCTGGGAATTTTTCAGATTGAGAGTCCAGGTCAACGCGAACTTATTGGAAAATTCGGTCCAGAAACTTTTAATGATCTAATTATTGATATCTCATTGTTTCGCCCTGGTCCAGTTAAAAGCGACATGATCACTCCATTTCTAAATGCAAAGCAAGGTTTTTCAAAGCCACGTTTGATCGATCCTTCTTTGCATGAAATTTTGCTTGAAACTCAAGGAGTTGTGGTATTTCATGAACAGGTAATTCGAATTATTTCAAAAATGACTGGGGTCAGTCTTGCGCAGGCAGACGAATATCGTCGTGCTCTTAGCAATTTTGATCAACAGGAAAGATTTAAAGAGTGGTTTATCCCAATCGTTACTGAGCGCGGGTATTCATTGCAAGTAGCGGTTGAAGTATGGGAGGTGCTGCAAGCATTTGCCTCTTTTGGTTTTTGCAAAGCCCATGCTGCCGCTTTCGCACTTCCCACTTATCAATCAGCGTGGTTGAAAACTCACCATCCAGCAGCTTTCATCGCTGGGATCTTGACGCATGATCCAGGAATGTATCCAAAACGTTTACTGCTAGATGAAGCCCGCCAACTCGGGGTCGAAATTCTTAATGTTGATGTAAATAAATCTAAAGAGCAGTACCGGGTTGTGAAACATTTATCTAAATATGGAATACGACTAGCGTTTTCTGATTTATATGGAATTACTTCTACTGAAGTTGAAGGTATCGTTGAAGGGCAGCCTTACTTAGATATATCTGATTTTCACCTCAGGGCAAGAGCGAGCACTAAGACGACAGAAAGTCTTATTCGCTTAGGGGCTTTTGATCATTTATACAAAATAAATAAAGAGAGTGAATTAACGCGAAGAGATCTGTTACTTCATTACTCAGATATTCAAAAATGGAATAAAGGAAAGCAGATCGGGAGTTCACAAAGTTCACTTTTCTTTGATGCTCCAACATTGGCACCGAGTGGGCTTCCTAAAATGACATTAGCAGAAGAGGTAAAAAGTGAAGTAGAGATTTTGGGACTTGATGTGAGCGGTCACCTACTTTCTTTTTACGCAAAACTTCTAAATCAAATGGGCGCTGTAAGAGTTAAAGATTTCCTTAATTTTCGAAGTAACAGTGGAATCTTTTTGGCTGGAGTTAAAGTTGCAGTCCAATCTCCACCGGTTCGCTCCGGGAAACGGACAATTTTTTTGAGCTTAGATGACGGAAGTGGTTGTAGCGACTCAACTTTTTTTGAAAGCACGCAGATTCATTCAGCTCGAACTATTTACAACTCTAATTTATTACTGGTTTACGGCTTTTTACGTAGAACTGGAGCGCGTGGGGTTTCAGTCAGGGCGCATTGCGCTTGGGATTTAGGCGAGGTGTACGAAATCTGGAGAGATAGTGGGGAAGATATAGAAGCAGTCCGCTCTTACTTGAGTATTCTGATTAAGCAAGCAAGTATGCGAAAGGAGCCGGC
>CAYZBP010000045.1:4839-6139 GCA_964476715.1 uncultured Bifidobacterium sp.
TCCGCTCTTACTTGAGTATTCTGATTAAGCAAGCAAGTATGCGAAAGGAGCCGGCCCATCTCTAACACGGATAATGCAGAAGCTGAACAAGCAACAATTTTGCATATTGATATGGACGCATTTTTTGCATCTGTTGCCGAGCGCGATAACCCAGAGTTGCGTGGGAAAGTTGTAGTTGTAGGAACTGGTCCCAGATCTGTTGTCACTTCAGCAAATTACGCAGCGCGTAAATTTGGAATTAGGGCAGCAATGCCAATCGGACAAGCACGTCGATTAGCACCTCATGCGGTTTTTGTTGAACCAGATATGCGCAGATACAGCGAGGTATCTGAAAAAGTTATGGAGATTTTTCGAAACTTCACACCATTGGTCGAACCAATATCTGTAGATGAAGCATTCCTGGATGTCGCTGGTGCTAAACGTTTACTCGGAACACCCCGTGAGATTGGAACGGCGATTCGCCAAAAAGTAGAAAGCCAAGAAGGAATTACTTGTTCGGTTGGAATTGCTAGCACTAAGTTAATTGCAAAATTAGCTTCGAGTCGATGTAAGCCAAACGGATTACTCGAGATCCCACCTGATCGAACATTAACTTTTTTGCACCCATTACCAATCAATGAATTATGGGGAGTGGGAGAAAAAACAGCAGAGATTCTAAGCAAGTTAGGGTTAAAGACTATTGGCGATATTGCAAATACTTCTCGCACCACTTTGATAAGAGCTGTTGGTGAAAGCGCAGGAGCAACTATTTATGAATTGGCGTGGGCGCGAGATTATCGATCTATAGTTTTGAACGAACCAGAAAAAAGTATTGGCGCAGAAGAAACATTTTCCAGTGATCTTGATAATCAAGAAGAAATTTTAGGAGAGTTGTTGCGGGTTACAGACCGAGCAACCAGAAGATTGCGCGATGAGCAATTTATGGCGCGCACAATTTCCATAAAGGTGCGTTTTGGTGATTTCACCACCATCACGCGAAGCAAGACCCTGCCTCTGCCAATCAGTTCGACACAAGAGATTTATAGCCAGGCAAAAGCACTCTATGTTGCGCTAAACCTGGAGCGGGCGAGGGTGCGATTGGTTGGGATCCGCCTTGAGGGGTTACTCGCTTTGAAGGGCCAGCCGTTAGCCGCCCAACCTGAATTAGGGGCGCGAGATAAAGGGTGGAGCGAGGTCGAGGTGGCTATTGATGCTGCTCGCGATCGTTTCGGGGGCGAGGCGCTAGCTCCGGCCAGACTTCTAAAACCCCCAGATCTGCCGGGCTCAGGTTGACCTACTATGCTTTTGGGTAGTTGAGTTA
>CAYZBP010000046.1:0-6131 GCA_964476715.1 uncultured Bifidobacterium sp.
GTCAAGGAAAAGTTAATTACATCGGCGTATCTGAATGGCGTGCCAGCGAGATCTCCGCTGCACTAAAAATTCAAGATGCAATGGGCTATGACCGCTTTGTATCAAGCCAACCTCAGTATTCAATGTTGTGGCGGGTAATTGAAAAAGAAGTTGTGCCGCTATCTGAGAAAGAAGGAATTGGCCAAATTGTTTGGTCGCCAATTGCTCAAGGAATTCTCACCGGAAAGTATTTGCCTGGAAAGAAAGCACCTGCTGGATCACGCGCTACAGATAAGAAGAGTGGCGCAAATATGATCTCGGGCTGGATGCGCGATGAAGTTCTACAAGGCGTACAAAAACTTGTACCAATCGCTGAATCAGTCGGACTCTCAATGGCTCAACTTGCGATTGCATGGGTGCTTCAAAACAAAAACGTATCAAGTGCAATCATCGGTGCCTCTAAAGCCAAGCAGGTTAAAGAGAATGTGAAAGCTGCCGGAGTTAAATTGGAGCCTTCAGTAATGAAAGCTATTGATGACGCAATTGGTGGATTAGCAGAACGCGATCCAGCGAAAAACAAGAGTCCTGAAAAGCGACCTTAATTTAACTTTTCGCCGCGCTTAACGAGTGGTGCTGGACTACGCAATCTTCTGATTTGTGTGCTGCGCAACCATGCGTAAATGGTTAACCCTTTTAATTTTTCTTCAGGGTACTTCTCGGAAACATGGGCTTTGATTTTGCGTCCCATGAGATATCCATCCATGAAGGAAATCAAAATAACCATATACATAAACAGAGTTGCTAAAACCTTCACACCTTGGTTTGGAATTATCGATAGCAGTAAAACCACCATCAGCAATGGCATAAAGAACTCTGCTACTGAATACCTAGAATCAACATAGTTCCGAGCAAACTTTCGGGCTGGCCCTTTGTCACGAGTTGGCAACGCTCGTTCTTCACCGCGCATATAAGCACCACGCAACTCTTCACGTTTTTTTCGTTGCTGTGCTTTAAGTGCTTTGCGATCAGCCTTTTTTACTGCAGGGGCCAATGATCTGCGGGGACGACTTGCTTCGACATCGCGACGCTTTGGGGTTGGGCGGCCTTTGCCAGGCTGGCCGGCATCCGTATTCTCTGAAGAGTTACTCATGAATCAGATCCTATTCTAAATTTCTTTATGGAAGAGCAAGCATTTGGTCTAAAGCAATTTTGGCGTACTTAGCAACCTTTGGGTCAACTGTAATTTGATTTAGTAATCGACCTTGCACCAAAGATTCCATCACCCAAACTAGATGGGGAAGATCAATTCGGTTCATCGTTGAGCAGTAACAAACGGTCTTATCTAAGAAAACAATTTCTTTGTCGGGATTATTGGCAGCTAATCTGCGGACCAGATTTAACTCAGTTCCTACAGCCCATTTTGAACCAGCGGGGGATTCGGCAACAGTCTTGATAATTGATTCAGTGGATCCAATCACATCTGCTGCAGATACAACTTCATGCTGGCACTCAGGATGTACTAAGACTTTAACTCCGGGAATTCGGGCCCTGACTTCATTCACCGAATCAAGAGTGAACCGTCCGTGCACCGAACAATGTCCACGCCACAAAAGAACTCGTGCTCGTTTTATCTCGGCATCAGTTAATCCGCCATTTTCTTTCCATGGATTCCAGACAACGCAATCATCAAGTGAAAGTCCCAACTGCAAGACTGCGGTGTTGCGACCGAGATGTTGGTCAGGAAGGAATAAAACTTTCTCGCCCTTTTCCAAAGCCCATGCCATTGCAGTTTTTGCATTAGAAGAAGTGCAGACTGTTCCGCCATGCTCACCGGTAAATGCTTTAATTGCAGCAGATGAGTTCATGTAAGTAACTGGAATTGTTTTATCAGCAACACCGGCTGCTGTAAGTGCATCCCAACATTGCGCAACTTGCTCACTATTGGCCATATCTGCCATAGAACAACCTGCTGCTAAATCCGGCAAAATAACTTTTTGCGAATCACTCGTTAAAATATCGGCACTTTCTGCCATGAAGTGCACACCACAAAAAATAATAAATTCGGCATCAGGTCTAGCGGCTGCATCTTTTGCAAGTTTGAAAGAGTCACCCATGACATCGGCAAATTCGATCACTTCATCACGTTGGTAATGGTGACCAAGAACAAAAGCGCGGCTACCCAATGCTTTACGCGCAGCACGAGCACGTTCAACTAAATTCGGATCACTGACTGCTGGAAGTTCACCCGGGCAGGAGACGCCACGTTCGCTTGCTAAATCAACTCCACGGCCAAGTAGTAATAGGTCAGTTATTGAAGTCGCCACGTGGGAATTCTCTCAGATTTGCCACTCCTCCCGCCACACTAGGGCGCGCGGGAAGGATTTTGGTGGGCTGGTTGTTCTTATGTATGGCACGATTAGACCAACACGGGAGGTCGTTATGAGCACAACTGAAGTCAATCTTTCAACTGCAGGTATTGCATTAACTGATGGTGCTGCACTTAAGGTGCGCGCTTTGCTAGATCAAGAGGATCGCAATGACCTCAAATTACGTGTTGCAGTTCAACCTGGTGGCTGTTCTGGTTTGCGTTACCAACTGTACTTTGATGACCGCGCTCTTGAAGGCGACTTGATTAGCGAATTTGGTTCAGTAGCTGTGGTTACCGACAAGATGAGCACTCCATATTTAATGGGCGCCACAATTGATTTCGTAGACACTATTGAAAAGCAAGGTTTCACCATCGACAATCCAAATGCCGGTGATTCATGTGCTTGCGGAGATTCCTTTAATTAATTTGTTTAATTTTAAGGAGCACCTCGCGTGAAGATCGCGGTAACCGGTTCGGTCGCCACTGATCATTTAATGACATTTCCGGGACGGTTTGCTGACTCAATAGTTGCTGGCTCAATTGAAAACATCTCCTTGTCTTTCTTAGTTGATGAATTGGATGTTCGTCGCGGCGGTGTTGGTGCAAATATAACTTTCGGCATGGGAGTCCTTGGTCTTACTCCAATTTTAATTGGTGCGGTTGGGCGAGATTGGGATGATTACAACTCTTGGTTAACAAGGCACGGAGTTGATACTTCATCTGTAAGGGTTTCAACAACTCAATTAACGGCAAGTTTCACGGTCACCACCGATAAAGAGTTAAATCAAATCGCTTCTTTTTATCCAGGTGCGATGAGTGAGGCAAGGGATATCGAACTTGGTCCAATCATTGATAAGTACGGTGGAATTGATTTAGTAGTAATTACTCCAGATAACCCAGATGCAATGGTGCGTCATACGGAGGAGTGCCGACATCGTGGCGTGGATTTCGCCGCTGATCCATCACAGCAATTAGCCCGTTTAGATGGCGAAATCATCAAAACTTTAATAGATGGGGCAAAGTATTTGTTCTTAAATGAGTATGAAATGGCTCTGGCTCTGCAAAAAACTGGCTGGAGTGAAGCCGAAGTTTTGGATCGGGTCGAGATGCGAGTAATCACCCGCGGTTCAAAAGGTGCCCGGATTGATTCTAAAAACTTTGCTCCAATTGAGATTCCCGTGCCAAAAGAAAATGGCAAAGTTGATCCAACAGGTGTTGGTGATGCATTCCGCGCCGGTTTCCTAACAGGTTTAAATCACAAACTTTCATTAGAGCGGTGTGGCCAAATCGGTGCGATGCTGGCTACATATGTGGTCGAAACTAAAGGAACACAGGAGTATCGATTTACTTCAGCAGAGTTTTTAGCGCGATTTGAAACCGCTTATGGGAAAAGCGCGGCAGCGGAGTTAGCAGCCGTTTTTAACTAAGTTTTAATGAGATTTAGTAATTAAGAAATTATCATCCGAAACAACTTTAAATTCATTTCCGGTCATTCGAGCCCATGCGCTCAAATCAGCCGCGGTCGCTGGGTCATCTGAGATAAAAAGTAGTTCTTGGCCTACTTCAATTTCTTTGATTTTTTTGCTCAACTCAATAATCGGGAGCGGACATCTCTTGCCACGACAATCTAGTTCTTGAACCATTTTAGTTTTCTCGTAACTTTGAAATTATGCCCGGAAGAAGTGCCAACAATTTCGTTATCTCGCCATCTTGCACATCATGATTTAAGTTGATGCGCATGTTGCCATGAGTTAACAGCCCCATAGCTTTAAGTACATGGCTTGGCTCTAATGCCGATGCGACGCAAGCAGAACCAGAAGCAACCGAGAATCCTTCAACTTCAAGCGCGGCTACTAATTGTTCGCTTGAGACATTCAAAAAAGATAATGAAATAATGTTTGGCAAAGTTGATTGCGCATTTCCAGCGATATCCACATCAGTAATGGTCTGCTTAACATGATTACGAATTCGTTCGATTAGAGATTTTAGACGCGCAGAGTTTGCAGCCTCATCCGCAATCCAATGCTCAAGTGCACCAGCAGCGGCTAGCGCTAGTGGAATCGAGAAGCTATTTGGAGCGCGAGTTGGTTTGGTGTGTGGAAGTGGGTTGGACCAACGGGCGCCACTTTTCAACGCAAATACGCCCACACCAGATGGACCGTTCCAAGATCGAGCATCAAAATGCAAAGTTGACCAATAGGAAGGTTTTACAAAACGTGCACCGGAGGCGGTTGCGTCGATATGTAGATGTGCATTTTGTGCGACAACTGATTTTGATATTGCTTTTACATCTTGTATAACACCGGTCTCAATATTTGCACTTTGAATTGCCACGATTGAATTTGGTTGCAAAGTTTGAGTCAAAAGTTCGACATCAATAGCGCCATCAAGATCGACCGAGATCTCAAACGATTGTTTTGATTTGGCCCGCATTCCGATGATCTCTGATCGCTCCGTTGCTCCATATATAAAAGGTGCAGACCCAAAGCCAGGTGCGCCCCAAATGGCGACGGGGGAGATCAACTCTGGTTCGCCCCACAGTTCGATCTCACTTGCTTGCAAACCCAGAGATTTGGCGATTGATTCACGTGCTTGGAGCAAAAGTGCTTGGGCTTGGCGGCCTTGAGCGGAGATTTGGGCGGGATCTGCCCATCCTTGGTCAAAAGCATCAAGCAAGATTTGGCGCGCTTTGGGATGTAGAGGGTGTTGGCCCTCATATTTTCCGGCTGTGATGATCCCCACGAGGAGAACGCTACTGCCGTGCTGCAAATCATGCGAAGTCGGGCACTATCCTTGCCCAATGCCCCTTCCAAGCAGAGTTAGCAAGAGCAAATCCCGGCGTTTTGCTCCAGTGTGGGGACTGCTTGTAATTGGATTCGCACTCTCAGGTTGCTCAAGTGCAGAGTTACCAGCATTAGGTTTTCCAAGAAATGTAACTGATATCAATGATCGCTCGCTAAATCTTTGGCAAACCGCATGGATTGCAGCATTCATTGTTGGCGGATTCACTGCAATTTTAATTTTATGGGCTGCTTTTAGATTTAAGCGCAAAGATGAAACTTTGCCGGTACAGACTCGTTATCACTTACCACTCGAACTGATTTACACCGCGATTCCATTCTTAATTGTGGCAGTTCTGTTTTTCTTCACTGCAAGAGATCAATCAGCAATTATCAAGATCTCACCACCGGGTGTTGCAATGCACGAGATTAAAGTAAACGGTTTCCAATGGTCTTGGCAGTTCTCTTACAAGGATGCAGATAATGCAACTGTTACCGGATCTCCTAAAGCGTCACCAACACTGTATGTACCTCAAGGTGAGCGAGTTCGTTTAACTCTAACCGCAAGTGATGTAGTGCATGGATTCTGGGTGCCGGCATTTATGATGCAAATGCAAAACTTGCCAAGTGTTGATAATCAATTTGAATTCACCGCCAACAAATTAGGTTCTTATCCAGGTCGTTGCAACATTCTTTGCGGTCGAAATCACTCGCAGATGTTATTTACTGTAAAAGTTGTAACTCCAGCTGAATATCAAAATTACCTGAACACTCTGAAAGGTAGTGCGGCATGACGACCTATGCCCAACCAGTCGCAGTTAATGACGGATCAGCAAGTACAGTTTTGAAACCGGGCAACAAGGGACGCGCAATCGTCGGATGGTTAACAACTACTGATCACAAGCGAATTGGTCATCTTTATTTAATTACAACATTTATCTGGTTCTTATTTGGTGGATTACTTGCATTGATTATGCGCGCCGAATTAGCCCGTCCAGGTTTGC
>CAYZBP010000047.1:0-6108 GCA_964476715.1 uncultured Bifidobacterium sp.
TCTAGAAATATTGGTTCATTTTTCGCATCCATAAGTACGACCCTACCCTCCGATAGGGCAAGATACGTGTGTGTCACGCGCCATACTCCGGGATTCTCTTAGCGTTGCCCTAACTGTTGGCGTCTATGGAATCGCCTTTGGCGCTGCTGCCGTCGAGGCTGACCTTTCGGTATTGCAAGCATGTGTGTTATCTCTTTTGGCTTTTACTGGCGCATCACAGTTTGCCGTGGTGGGAGTCCTGGGCGCCGGAGGAAGTGCACTTAGTGCCATAACTGCGGCATCGCTGCTCGGAGTACGTAACTCTTTCTATGGATTAAGAATGGCGCCGATTTTGCAGGTTCGTGGCGCAAAAAGATTGGCAGCGGCGCAATTAACTATTGATGAATCAACAGCGGTCTCGGTAGCCCAAGAAGATAAGGGCCTTGACGCCATGCGACTTGGATTTTGGGCAACCGGTATTGGGGTTTACATATTTTGGAATCTCTTTACATTTCTAGGTGCCCTAGGTGCAACAGCCCTTGGTGATCCAGCCGCTTGGGGATTAGATGCAGCGGTACCTGCAGCATTTTTAGGTTTGCTTTGGCCACGGTTGATTTCAAAGAGCGCACGAATTGTCGCCTTATTAAGCATCTTGATGTGTACTTTATTAATTCCATTTGCTCCAGCAGGTGTACCAGTTATCGCTTGCGCTTTAATCCCATTTATTTTTGCATTTGTGGGTGATCGCAAATGATTTGGACCGCAGTTATCGCTACAAGTTTTATTGCTTTTATGTTGAAGTATTTAGGACAAGCGGTTCCAGCTGCTTGGTTAGAAAATGCCCGAATCCAGAAATTTGCGCTTTATCTGCCGACTGCACTTTTGGCAGCATTAGTTGCCGTGCAGAGTTTAGGGAGAGAAAAGAATATTGTTTTCGACGCCAGATCAATTGGAGTTGTAGTTGCTGCAGTGGCACTCTTTTTTAAAGCACCATTTCCAGTAGTCGTACTTTTAGCTGCTCTAACCTCAGCAGGGATTCATCAACTTTAAATTAAATTTAAAGATTCCAACTTAGCCGTCAAATCGGCATCACTTGGTTCAGTCAAATGCGTTCCGTCATCAAAGACAATAACTGGAATTGATTGCATTCCACCATTAATTTCGCGCACTTTGTCGGCAGCAGATAAGTCGCTTTCCACATCAATCAATTTGTATTCAATATTTAGCTTTGCTAACAATCTTTTTGAACGGCGACAATCTCCACACCAATCGGCTGAATAAACGGTAATCATTTTTATTACTCCTTAATCTAGGTTTAAGAAATGCTCGAGGCCGTACGTTAATCCTGGATGACGACCAACTTCACGAACTGCAACTAAAACCCCAGGCATAAATCCACTTCGATCTAATGAATCATGGCGAATAGTCAAAGTCTCGCCTTGAGCACCAAAAATAACTTCTTGATGAGCGACTAATCCACGGGCTCTAATTGAGTGAATGTGAATCCCGGCAACCTGGCTGCCTCTTGCACCGTCAAGTGCTGTAGCAGTGGCATCTGGCATTACTGGAAGTCCAGCAGATTTACGGGCATCCCCCATTAACTCTGCAGTGCGAGCGGCTGTGCCACTCGGAGCATCGACTTTATTTGGATGATGCAACTCAATAATTTCTGCAGATTCAAAGTATTTAGCTGCTTTCGCAGCAAATTGCATCATTAGTACTGCGCCTAAACCAAAATTGGGAGCGACCAGTACGCCAACTTTTGGATTGGCTGCTAACAACTTATTTAATTGCGCTAACTTCTCATCGTTAAATCCGGTGGTACCAACAACGCAATGAATTCCATTTTTGATGGCGAAATCTAGATTGCCCATCACTGAATCTGGTTGAGTGAAATCAATAACGACTTCTGCGTAATTTTTTGTGAGCAAATCAAGTGAATCACCAAGATCAATTTGCGCTACACATTCGAGATCGTCGGTAGTAGAAATAGCATTTAGAACAGCTTGACCCATCTTGCCTTTTGAGCCCAAGACACCAACGCGGATTTTTGCAGCCATTACGCGACCACCGCACTTCTAAACAAAGTTTCTTTTTTAAATGGACCGACAACAGCAAGTGTTGGTTGTTGGGTAAGTAACTCTTTGGAAATCGCAAACAAACTCTCACGCGTAACGCTAGCTACCTCTGCCAATACCTGGTCCATACTCATAATTTCACCATAAACCAGCTCACTCTTGCCGATTCGCACCATTCTTGAACCGGTGTCCTCTTGCCCGAGCACTAATGAACCGCGTACTTGGCCTTTTGCTCGCTCAATTTCTTGCTCTGAAAGACCATTTGCCACCACGTCGGCCATTACTTCACGGAAAATTGCGGCTACTTCAACTGCCTTATCTGGATTACATCCGGCATAAAAAGAAAGTGTTCCGGCTCCGGCAAAGTGCTGCGAAGATGAGTAAACCGAATAAGCCAATCCACGTTTTTCGCGAATCTCTTGGAAAAGTCGTGAAGACATTCCCCCGCCAAGTGCGGAGTTTAAAACTGCAACAGCAAATCTACGTGGATCATTGCGATCAACCGAAGGAACACCAAGTAACAAGTTTGCTTGTTCGATTTTCTTGTAGATAATGCCGATCTCACCTTGTCCACTTATTTTTGCGGTCGCACTTGTGCGAATATTTGCTGGTTGAGATTTACTGCTTAAGAAATCACCCATGGCCTTTTTAACAAGTTCAACTACATCGTCATGTTTAACATTTCCGGCGACGGCAATTACTAAATTCTTTGGTTGGTAACGCTTCTTATAATAATTGTTTACTGAAGTACGCGACATATCTGTAATTGATTGCACGGTGCCTAGAATTGGACGACCTACTGGAGTGTCTCCGTATAGAACATCAGAAAAAAGATCGTGGATTAAATCTCCGGGATCATCATCACGCATTGAAATCTCTTCAAGAACAACATTTCGCTCAGCATCTACATCGGCGCTCTTGACGATAGATGAGGTGATCATGTCGCAGATGACATCACTTGCTAATTCAATATCAGTATCGATTACCCGCGCATAAAAACAGGTGTACTCCTTGCTGGTGAAAGCGTTCATCTCGCCACCAACTGCATCTATCGCTGATGAAATATCTAAAGCGGTGCGCTTGGTGGTTCCTTTAAAAAGTAAATGCTCTAGAAAGTGTGAAGCTCCCGCGACAGATGGGGATTCGTCGCGGGAGCCTACATTGGCCCAGATTCCAAATGATGCGCTGCGTACTGTCGTAACTTCTTCGGTAACGATCCGAAGACCGCTAGGAAGAATTGTGCGACGAGTAGTTTCAGACGCCATTTGGTTATTTATTACTTGGCAGTTTCAGATTCGGCAAGAACAGGCTCAAGTGAGAGCTTGCCTTGTGGATCTACTTCGCCGATCTTTACATCAATCTTGTCGCCAACCTTCATTACATCTTCAAGGTTTTCGATGCGCTTTCCACCATGCATCTTGCGAATTTGCGAGATGTGTAGCAAGCCATCTTTACCTGGGTAGAGAGTAATAAATGCACCGAAGTTTGCGATCTTTACAACAGTTCCGTTGTACTGCTCGCCAACTGATGGGATGTGTGGGTTGGTAATCGCCATGATCTGAGCTTTTGCAGCTTCTGCTGCGCTTCCCTCAGTTGCACCAATATAAATAGTGCCATCATCTTCGATTGAAATATCTGCACCAGTCTCATCTTGAATCTGATTAATAACTTTGCCCTTTGGTCCGATAACCGCACCAATCTGCTCAGGATTAATCTTGATTGAGATGATGCGTGGAGCAAGAAGGCTCATGGCATCTGGAACATCAATTGCTTGCTTCATGATTCCCAAGATGTGTAAACGTGCTTCTTTAGCTTGCAACAATGCAGCTGCAAGAACTGAAGCAGGAATTCCATCAAGCTTGGTATCTAATTGAAGTGCAGTTACAAAATCATGGGTACCAGCAACTTTGAAGTCCATGTCACCAAATGCATCTTCGGCGCCAAGAATGTCAGTCAGTGCTACGTACTCAGTTTTTCCATCTACTAGATCAGAGATCAATCCCATTGCAATACCTGCGACTGGTGCCTTTAGTGGAACGCCAGCGTTTAGTAGTGAAAGAGTTGAAGCACAAACAGATCCCATTGATGTTGAACCATTTGATCCAAGTGCTTCTGAAACTTGACGAATTGCATATGGGAACTCTTCACGAGTTGGAAGTACTGGAAGTAGTGCGCGCTCTGCGAGTGCACCGTGACCGATTTCGCGACGCTTTGGAGATCCAACGCGACCGGTTTCACCTACTGAATATGGTGGGAAGTTGTAGTTGTGCATGTAACGCTTTGAAGTCTCTGGACTCAAAGTATCTAGTTGTTGTTCTAGTTTGAGCATATTCAAAGTGGTAACACCCAAGATTTGAGTCTCGCCACGCTCGAACAATGCTGAACCGTGAACGCGAGGAATAACTTCTACCTCTGCAGAGATTGGACGGATGTCGCGTAATCCACGACCATCAATACGAATCTTGTCACGCAATACGCGCTCGCGAACTAATTTCTTAGTTACTGATCTAAATGCAGCGCTGATTTCTTTCTCGCGGCCCTCAAATTTTTCAGCAAGTGCTTCTTTTGCGCCAGCAAGAATTACATCGAGTTGCTCTTCGCGATCTGCTTTAGCAACAACAGTTAATGCTTTTGTAGTTGCAGCTGATGTTTGTGCATAAACAGCATCGAAAGCATCATCTTGGTAATCCAAGAAGACTGGGAATTCGCCAGTTGGCTTTGCAGCCACCTTGGCAAGTGCAATCTGTGCTTCACAGAGTTGACGAATAAAAGCCTTTGAAGCATCAAGTCCGGCACCGACAACTTCTTCGGTTGGTGCTTGTGCGCCATTTTTGATCAAATTAAGTGTTTGAGTTGTAGCTTCTGCTTCAACCATTGTGATTGCAACATCATCGCCGGCAATACTTCCAGCAACAACCATGTCAAACACTGCGTTTTCTAATTGTGAATGCTTAGGGAATGCAACCCATTGTCCTTCGATAAGTGCAATTCGCACTGCACCAATTGGACCTGAGAATGGCAAGCCAGCAAGTTGGGTTGACATTGATGCTGCGTTGATCGCAAGCACGTCATAAAGGTGATCTGGGTGAAGTGCCATAACAGTTACAACAACTTGCACCTCATTACGTAATCCCTTAACAAATGTTGGGCGTAATGGACGATCGATCAAACGACAGGTAAGGATTGCATCCTCACTTGGGCGACCTTCACGGCGAAAGAATGAACCAGGAATTTTTCCGGCTGCATACATGCGCTCTTCTACATCCACTGTTAGTGGGAAGAAATCAAATTGATCTTTTGGATTTTTTGATGCAGTAGTAGCTGATAACAACATTGTTTCTTCATCTAGATAAACAGTTGCACAGCCTGCTGCTTGGCGAGCTAATTTTCCGGTTTCAAAGCGGATATTTGCTTTACCAAATTTTCCATTATCGATAATTACTTCTTGAGTTGGATAATCGTGACCCGACATGGGTCCCTCCGAATCTCGGATACTGCATTCATGTTCCGAATGAAGATCTTCGATCGAAGCCCACGGCATTAAATCCGTAAACCACTACCGAGGACCCCTCATCGGATGGATGAGTAACCGTTTAGTTGGTTAGTTAATAGGTTTAACTTATTTTTTTATTAGCGGCGCAGACCAAGGCGCTCGATAAGTGCACGGTAACGCGCAATATCGATTCTTTCTAAGTACTGGAGTAAGCGACGACGACGTCCAACAATCAGAAGTAGTCCGCGACGACCGTGATGATCGTTTTGATTTACCTTGAGGTGTTCGGTGAGATCAGTAATCCGTTGTGAGAGCATGGCAATCTGAGACTCGGGGCTTCCGGTATCTACGGCATTTTGTCCGTAATTGGAGATAATTTCTTTTTTCTTCTCCGGTGCTAACGCCATCTGTCAAACCTTCCCTTGCTCTTCATAGTGCTAAAAGTTCACACACTGCTCTTGGATTTTCGCTTGCCCAGACCAAGTAGATTGCTACAGGTCTGTCCTAGCGCCGAAGGCTACCAGCGCACGCCTGACCGAGCCAATTCGAGCCTAAATT
>CAYZBP010000048.1:0-6005 GCA_964476715.1 uncultured Bifidobacterium sp.
CCCCCTCAATTAGCCCCAATCGTGCCACTTCTCTAAACTCTGCACTGACAGGAGGTGGCTGTGCCTACATACCAATATATCTGTACCGAGTGTGAACACTCTTTTGAAGTGAATCAAACCTTCACAGATTCAACCGTTCCGACCTGTCCTGAGTGCAAAGGGGTTGTACGCAAAGTTTTCTCATCAGTTGGCGTAGTTTTTAAAGGCTCTGGTTTTTATCGCACCGATTCACGTGGTGCTGCGACCTCAAGCTCGGCACCAGCCACAACACCACCGGTTTCTACACCAGCTGCGGCTCCATCCACTCCTGCGCCGCCATCCACAACCACTTAGCAAGTAGGTAGTTGTTTTTTAATTCTCTGCCAGATTTACAAGATGCTCATAAATCGGCTTAATCTCCAAAAAATCTTTCCGGCGCAAGATGTAGAAAAGATTAAAAGAATGATGGCATTATTTTCAATTCGAAGGCGCTTAATACTTGCAACTAGTCTCACCATAATTATCGGCGTGACTCTTTTCTATCGGCCAACTACATCAAAAGTAGAAATAGCAGTTCCTGTTCTTCGCGTAGGTGAAGTTGGAATTACGTTAATTTTGTCTGGAGCTGAAAATATTTTGCATTCGCAAGATCGAATAGATTTAATCGCAACTACTGTGCAACAAAACATTGTTTATGATGATGTATCAGCAAAATCTTGGACACTGGCCAGGAATGTCAGAGTAATCAAAAGTATTTCTCAGAATCAAGATGTGCGCGCACTGCTTGCAGTTCAGGAAAAAGATGTATTAGCTATTGCCCAAGCCCGGCGTGAAGGCGAACTAGATTTTTTATTACTTCCTGAGATTCACGAGTGATGTGGGGGTACATCCCTCAGGATTTCTTCATCTCTTGTTCGCTCTTCTGATGGATCAACAAAATCTGGCTTAGACAGCGGGCCCTTTTCTGCCGGCCTTTTTGCTGGTTTATCGCCTTTGTTTTCCATATTAGGATTTAACCATGTTTGAGCGACTTGGGCGAGCAATAGTCCAGCGTAGAACCAGAGTCCTCGTGATTTTCCTCATTACTTTTATTAGCGCTGGCGCTATCGGCTCTCTTGCCTTTGGAAGATTAGATAGTGGCGGATACACAAACCCGAATAGCGAATCAGCCAAGGCTTACAAATACCTCCAAGAGAATTTCAATATTGAAGATCCATCTGTTGTATTAGTTGTAGATTCAGGATCAATAAGTGTTGATGACAAAACAGTAGTCTCTGATGTTCTTTCCTTAACTGCTGAAATAAAACAAATTAAAAATGTTAGTAAGACCTTTTCATATTGGGACATGAAGGCTCCACAACTAAAAAGTTCTGATGGAAAAGCCGCTTACATCTTTATTTACGCTACGAAATCAGATTTTGACTCTTTAGGTGAAGTGGCAGAGGTTGTTACAAAAACTTTTGGAGACAAATATCGCTCGTTGACTTTGTATGCCACAGGCACTGGAGCCGCAGGAAATGCAATTAACGGTCAAATTAGTAAGGATTTGTACAAATCTGAATCAATAGCTATACCGCTAACTTTTTTACTTTTACTTTTTATTTTTGGTGGGCTTGTCGCTTCAGCTACTCCACTTGTTGTAGGAGTCAGTGCAATTCTTGGCTCATTTTTTGTTATCTACCTAATTTCATTGCTCACTGATGTAAGTATTTTTGCCATAAATTTAATTACTGGTCTCGGGCTCGGCTTGGGAATTGATTACTCCCTACTTATAGTAAATAGATTCCGTGAAGAGTTACATCGTGGACTTTCAGTAAATGATGCAGTTATCAAAACAGTTGCCACAGCGGGAAGAACTGTATTTTTCTCTGGTTTAACAATCATGGTGACTTTGGGATCCATGTTGGTTTTCCCACTTTACTTCTTGAAATCTTTTGGTTATGCCGGAATAACAGTCGTGGCTATGGCGGTTATTGGGGCTCTTATTCCACTACCCGCGATGCTCGCTCTCCTTGGACATCGAATTGATAAATACACGGTTAGAAAAAGTGCCCTGACACCAAAGGAAGATGGCGGTTGGGCAAAAACTGCACATTTTGTAATGCGGCGCCCTGTTGCAGTTTTACTTTTAACTCTCGTTGGATTAAGTGTTTTTGCAGCGCCAATTAAAGATATTGCTTTTGGGCAGGTGGATTCTCAAGTTTTGCCTAAGGATCATCCAGCAGCGGTTGCAGCACGAGTGGCAGATGAAAGATTCCCCGGACGCGAATCAGTTCCAGTTGAATTTGTAATTGAAAATGGAGCAAAGTTTCTAGGTAGCGCTGAACTGACCAAGTACCAAGAAGCAATCAGTGCCACCGATGGGATTTTGTATCTGACTGATGCAGTTACTTCAGACGAGTTACTTCGTTTCAACGCAATCCACTCAATGTCTCCGCGTTCATTACCGGCTGAAGCACTAATTGATAAGTTACGCGAAATTCCGGCTCCGGATGGAACATTGATTGGTGGCGCTGCTGCTGATTACACAGACACTCAACAAGGAATAGCAGACGCGCTTCCTTGGGCACTTCTCTGGATATCTGTCTCAGTTTTATTGCTCTTATTTGTTTTTACTGGATCAATTCTTTTGCCAATAAAGGCTGTTCTACTCAATATTCTTTCTCTTGCCGCCAGCTTGGGTGTCGTAACTTGGATATTTATTGATGGAAATCTTGCAAACTTATTAGGTGGATTTACAGTCACTGGAACACTAGATACCGGTTCGGTAATTTTAATCGCGGTAACTACTTTTGGGCTCTCAATGGATTATGAAGTATTCCTCCTCTCTCGAATAAAAGAAGAGTACGAGGCTGGAAAATCTAATTCAGATGCCGTGGCAATTGGCTTACAAAAATCTGCGCGCATTATTACCGCAGCAGCATTTGTGCTCGCCGTCGTCTTTGGTGCTTTTATTCTTGGTGGCGTTACCTCAATAAAAATGCTTGGTTTCGGCGTTGCTTTTGCAATTTTGATTGATGCCACAATTGTTCGAGGATTGCTTGTTCCTGCTCTCATGAGGCTCTTTGGAGCGGCAAATTGGTGGGCTCCCAAGCAATTAAAACGCTTCACCATCTCGCATTGATGATGCAATAGACTTAAGCACATGTCCTCAGTTGATTTATTGGCCACTCTGACTTGCAAAGACCAGCCTGGAATTGTTCATGCGATGACGACGGCTGTCTTAAATTCAAAGGGAAACATAATTGAGAATCAACAATTCACAGATCCAGTCACTGGTTTGTTTTGTATGCGTACTCGCTTCACCACTGCGGAAAAACTCTCAGTTGCAAAAGAGATTTTAAACAAAGAGTTAAGTAGATTCACTCCAACATTAGAAATTAGACCATTTGAGAATCGTAAGCGCGCACTAATACTTGTTACTAAAGAGAGTCACTGTTTGCGCGATTTGTTGTACCTGCGCGACCTTGGCGAACTTCCAGTTGATATTCCATTGGTTGTCTCTAATCACGAGGAGTTACGTGGTCTAGTTGAATCTCATGGAATCGCATTTGAGTATCTCCCAGTTATGGCAGCCACTAAAAAAGATCAAGAAGCTCAACTAATCGAAAGAATTGAAAAGCATCAAATCGATGTAGTTGTACTTGCCAGATACATGCAAATTCTTTCACCAGACTTTTGTCGTAAATTTACAGGTCACATAATCAATATTCATCATTCATTTCTTCCCGGATTCAAAGGTGCGAAGCCTTATCACCAAGCCCATGCACGTGGTGTGAAGATTATTGGAGCAACTGCACATTTTGTAACTGAAGATTTAGATGAAGGTCCTATCATCGAACAAGACATCACTCATGTTTCTCACTCTGCAACTCCAGAAGATTTAGTTGCAATTGGCCGTGACATCGAAAGAAGAGTTCTTGCAAAAGCGGTTCGTCTATATGCCGAAGATCGAGTATTCCTAGTCGGAGCTCGCACCGTAGTTTTTTCCTAGTAACAAAATCCTTAGTGGTGTCCTCGACCAGAATCGAACTGGTGACCTACCGCTTAGGAGGCGATCGCTCTATCCAACTGAGCTACGAGGACTTAATTAAACGCATTCTAAGAATACCCCTTTAGCGCTTAGCCACTTTAAGCAGGTTTTGCTCAGTTAAGCCTGAAGGCTTATCCTTAGTTAAAAGTTCAGGAGTAATTTAAATGAAGGTCCTAGTTATTGGCGCCGGCGGAGTGGGACGCGCTATAGCGAATATAGCCTCAAGAAGAAGCTCAATTTCAAGCATGGTTATTGCCGATCGAACTTTAGCTCGCGCAGAAGAAGCAGTAAGTAGAGTAAAAGATGCTCGCTTTTTAGCAGCACAAGTAAATGCAGCCGAGCTAGAAGATATTAGAGAGCTCATTCGCAAGACTGCTCCAGACATCGTTATAAATGCTGTAGATCCACGATTTGTGATGCCAATTTTTCTGGCTTGTGAAATCGAAAATACAAATTACATGGATATGGCGATGTCACTTTCTCGCCCTCACCCACATTATCCAAATAGCGAAACAGGGGTGAAATTAGGAGATGAGCAATTTGCGCGAGATTGGAATTGGGATGAGCGCGGGATATATGCACTTGTTGGAATGGGAATTGAGCCTGGGTTAAGTGACGTATTTGCAAAATATGCTGATGAAGAATTGTTTTCGAGGATAGATGAGATCACGGTTCTAGATGGTTCAAATATTGTTATTGAAGGATATGAATTTGCCCCTTCTTTTTCCATTTGGACAACCATTGAGGAATGCTTAAATCCTCCGTTGATTTGGGAAGATGGTCGTGGTTGGTACACAACCGAACCCTTTAGTGGTATCCAAACATTTGATTTCCCAGAAGGCATAGGTCCCGTGCAATGCGTGAATGTAGAGCATGAAGAAGTAGTTCTAATCCCTCAAAAAGTTGATGCAAAAAAGGTGAGTTTTAAATACGGACTTGGCGCAGAATTCATAACCATACTTAAAACAATTCACCTACTAGGTATGGATCGAAAAGAATCGGTTGATGTGCAAGGAATATCTGTATCACCACGAGATCTTTTAGCTGCTTCGCTGCCTGATCCTGCCACTTTAGGTTCACGCATGAAAGGAAAAACTTGTGCTGGAACTTTGGTTAAGGGTTTAGATAAATCTGGAAATCCACGTTCTGTTTATTTGTATAACGTTGTCGACAATGATTGGTCCATGAAAGAGTATGGAGATCAAGCCGTTGTCTGGCAGACTGCCATCAATCCAGTTATCGCTTTGGAATTAATTCAAGAGGGACTCTGGCAGCCAAAGGGAGTAGCAGGTCCAGAATGGTTTCCTGCAAAACCCTTCCTCGACAAACTGGCAGACTTTGGGACGGCTTGGGGAATTAGAGAAGAAGATACGACAGGAATTACCTCTTAAGCTCGAATCTTTCGTGCGGCATCTTTAAACAGTTCAAGCGCATCTCGGTTTAATTCAATTCCAAGTCCTGGTCGTTGTGGGATCGTAACTTTCCCATCAACCATCGTTACCTCATCAACTACCAACTCTTTGCGAAGTCGAGATTCACATAAAGCAGGAGGCAAGAACTCAAAAAATGGCATATGCGGAGTAACGGTAGCTAAATGCGCAGCCGCTGCGACTGAGATTCCAGTTTTCCAAAGATGCGGAACCACAATCTTGTTATTTTCTTTTGCCATGTTGCAAACATTGCGCGCTTCAGATAACCCACCAACGCGGCCAATATCTGGCTGTACTACTCCAACATTTCCATACTTGATCAAGTCGGAAAATTCATAACGAGTGCTCAACCACTCCCCTGAAGCAATTTTTATTGGAGTTGCTGCAACTAGTTTTGATAATCCTTCTAGATCATCTACCCAAAGTGGAGTTTCTACAAAAAATAAATCAAACTCTTGCCATGTATTAATGGTTTTGATTGCCCGGTCAACCGAATCAAATGCATATTGCACATCAACCATCAAAGTGAAATCTGGGCCAACTGCATTTCTTACTGCTCTAAT
>CAYZBP010000049.1:0-1389 GCA_964476715.1 uncultured Bifidobacterium sp.
AAATCAACACGCATCTGCATCTTTTTGGCATCAGCCATTTGTGATGCGATTGTTCGCTTCCAGATTAAATCGTAAAGTGAAAACTCTTCCCGTGTTAACTCTTTGGCTAATTCACCTGGCGTGCGAAAAGTATCTCCTGCAGGACGAATTGCTTCGTGTGCTTCCTGTGCATTTTTACTCTTACCTGCATAAACTCGAACAGCATCTGATACGTACTCTGCACCATAAAGTGATTTAGCCGCAGCGCGCGTAGCCTCGATCGACGCAGGTGAAAGAGTGACTGAGTCTGTTCGCATATACGTAATAAAACCATTTTCGTAAAGCCTCTGAGCAACGCGCATAGTTAATTGCGCACCCCAACCCAAACGACTTCCAGCATCTTGCTGCATGGTGGAAGTAGTAAATGGTGCTTTAGGTTTTTCACTACGTGGTGACTCTTCGGTAGATTTAACAACTAGTTCACAACCACTGAGACTCTTTATTAATTCTTGAGCTTGCGCTTCTTGCAACCAAATACCTTGAGATTTTTCCTTTAGTTTTCCTTTTTCGTCAAAGTCAGTTGCCAGTGCAAGTTTTGCGCCATCAATAGTTAGTAACCTGGCATCAAAACCTTTTGCGCAATGTGCCGTGATATCCCACCAACCTGATGCAACGAAAGCCTGTCTTTCACGTTCGCGCTCTACTACTAATCGAGTCGCGACTGATTGCACGCGCCCAGCTGATAAACGTGGCATTACTTTTTTCCAAAGCACTGGCGACAATCGGTAGCCGTAAAGTCGATCTAGAATTCGCCGAGTTTCTTGCGCATCAACAAGGTGTTGGTCCAAATCCCGAGTTTCTTTGGCAGCTTTAAGAATTGCATCTTTTGTGATCTCATGAAAAACCATTCGACGTACAGGGACTTTTGGTTTCAACACTTCCAAGAGGTGCCAAGCAATTGCTTCACCTTCGCGGTCTTCGTCAGTTGCAAGAAATAGTTGATCGCACTCTTTAAGGCGTGCTTTTAATTCAGTTACTTTTTTCTTTTTGTCTGGATTAACAACATAAAGAGGCTCGAAGTCGTTTTCAATGTCTACGCCCTCTTTTGCCCACTTAATCTTTTTATATTCAGCAGGAATGTCAGCGGCTCGTTGTGGCAGATCACGAATGTGGCCAACGCTTGCTTCAACAATGTATTCGCTACCTAAGAAACTTCCGATTTTTTTTGCTTTGGCAGGAGATTCGACAATTACCAAAGTTTTCTTGGCACTCATCTAACCTCCTAACTTTTCTACTACAGCGCTTTTTAATTTGCTAAGCCGCTACCCCACAAGTTTTTCAACTCGTGAAGTAGCGGCTAGTAGCAATTTAGATAAGTGCGGTTGCTCTACGACGGTTGCGAATTAACGA
>CAYZBP010000049.1:1489-5945 GCA_964476715.1 uncultured Bifidobacterium sp.
CCAGAGTTAGAAAGGAATACCGCCATCAAAGTTCCGGTTCCAATCGCACCAGCAAGGTATGCACCAAGTGCTCCTACGCCAAGTCCAAATCCAACTGCGATTGGCGCAAGAACAGCTAGCAATCCTGGTGTAACTAATTCGCGGAGTGAGTCGCGAGTACAAATATCAACTACACGACCGTACTCAGGCTTTTCAGTTCCATTCATAATTCCTGGGTGCAATTTAAATTGGTTACGTACTTCCATTACTACCGCACCGGCAGCACGAGATACCGCATTAACTGCAAGACCTGAGAAGAGGAATACAACTGCTGCACCAATAATCAAACCGACCAAGTTACGTGGATCAGCGATGTTTAGTACTCCAGTAAATTCAATTCCAAGATCAGCAAGATTCTTTCCACTTTCAAGAACAGCATTCTTGATTGAGTCAGTGAATGATCCAAATAGCGCAGTTGCAGCAAGTACTGCAGTTGCAATTGCGATTCCCTTAGTGATTGCTTTTGTAGTGTTACCAACCGCATCAAGAGAGGTAAGGATTTTTGCGCCTTCTCCATGAACGTCGCCTGACATTTCAGCGATTCCTTGTGCGTTATCTGAAATTGGACCGAAAGTATCCATCGCAACAATTACGCCAACAGTTGTAAGCAAACCACAACCGGCGAGCGCGACTGCAAATAGCGAAAGAACTACAACGCCACCTCCAAGAAGGTAGGCACCAAATACAGCAGATGCAATAAGAAGTGCTGAATAAACTGCAGATTCAAATCCAACAGAGATACCAGCAAGAATTACTGTTGCGGCACCAGTTTGTGATGAAGCAGCAACGTCATTAACTGGACGACGACCAACTTCAGTGAAGAAGCCAGTTAGAACTTGAATTGCAGCAGCAAGAACAATTCCAATTAATACTGCGCCTAAAGCAAAGGTGCGAGGATTAATATCAACAGCAGCGATCTCAGCACTTACGTTTGCGAATTGAGAGAAGCTACTTGGCAAGTAAATGTAAGAAGCGAAGCCAACCAAAACTGCACTAACTACTGCAGATAAGAAGAATGAACGGTTGATTGCAGCCATTGCATTTTTATCAGTTGGACGCAAACGTGTTAGGAAGATTCCAAGTACTGCAGTGACAATTCCAATTGCTGGAACGATCAATGGGAAAATTAATCCACTGTCGCCAAAACCTGCTTTACCAAGAATTAATGCAGCAACAAGGGTTACGGCGTAAGACTCAAATAAATCTGCGGCCATACCAGCACAGTCACCAACGTTGTCACCAACGTTGTCAGCAATAGTCGCAGGGTTGCGAGGGTCATCTTCTGGAATGCCTTGCTCAACTTTTCCAACAAGATCTGCTCCGACATCTGCAGCCTTGGTGAAGATTCCTCCGCCAACGCGCATAAACATCGCGAGCATTGCAGCGCCGAAACCAAATCCTTCAAGAACCGAAGGTGCGTTCTCCTTGTATAAAGCAACAACAAGTGCCGCACCGGCAAGACCGAGTCCGACAGTTAACATTCCAACTACGCCACCTGTGCGGAAAGCAATTTGCACTGCGCGCTCAGCACTTCCTTGACGTGCAGATTCAGCAACACGAACGTTTGCACGAACTGCAAGCCACATGCCTTGGTAGCCAACAAATGCAGAGAAGCCAGCTCCTACTAAGAAGAAGAGTGAGCGACCAATGCGCACATCCGCATCACCTGGGAGTGCGAAAAGTAAGAAAAATACAATCACTACG
This sequence comes from uncultured Bifidobacterium sp., assembly GCA_964476715.1. GTDB lineage: Bacteria > Actinomycetota > Actinomycetes > Nanopelagicales > Nanopelagicaceae > UBA3012. The sequence continues at coordinate 3,233 of CAYZBP010000049.1, forward strand.
AAAACTGCAAGAGTTCGAAATTGACGAGCCAAATATGCGGCCGCACCTTCTTGGACAGCGGCAGCGATCTCTTTCATCTTTTCGGTGCCTTCACCTGCGGCGAGGACACGGGTCCGCAAACCATATGCAACGCCAAGTGCGAGGAGTGAAATCCCCAAAACGACGTAGACAAGGGTGAGGTTGGATCCGGCCACTTCTACTACTGGGTTTGTACTGGTCATAGCTACTCCTGAGTGGAATCGATTGATTGATTACGGGATGGACAGGACGGTTTCTCGGTACAGCCAGGCGCTCAGGGCGCCTTACGAAGCGAGAGTGTACGCAGGTAAAAGGGGCACAGTGGTAATTCTGTGGCTATTTGAGCACAAATCTCCCCTAAATCGCCGCCGAGTCCAGGCCCAATCTGGCTCACTCCTCCGGCCACCCCGCTCGGGCGTGGCCCCCTTTTCCCCCGGTCACCCAGATGCTCTCACCATTTATATAGCACTCCGCCGCACCCAATCGAATCGCGATATCGCAAGCGCCCTGACTGATTGCACCATTTTGCATAATAGCCGAAAGCGCAATGACTTCAGCTTGATGCTCTTTCCCTCTGTAGTCGTCGACGCCGTGTAAAAATCCAATCAACGTCAAAAAAATTGAACCTGTCAAACTTATTGGTAACAAAAACCAGATCACTGTGGTCGGAATCCATTAGCTCGCGCTTTGACTTCATTTTCATTTATCTCAACTGTGACCACTCCGTCATGGTCTGAAATTGAAAGTTTACCTTGGGGAAAATTGCTGTGCATGATTTGGTCGATTGTTTTTTGTGATTCACCACGTGTGATTGAGCGAGCAATGACTTGTGCAATTGCTTCTCCTCGTTGTTGAGCAGCTATTCCACTTAGTATCTGCAGGCCAAAAAAGAAAAGCAAAATTAATGAAGGAAGTGTCACTGCAAATTCAGCAGTAACACTTCCTCGTTCATTGCTGATCATTTAGAGCAGAAAACCTGAAAGAGCTTTGTGCAACAAATCTCCGATTAACCGTGCAATGGATTCGGAGGAGAGTAACTTGTACATCATTCCCGCAAAGCCACAAGCAGCAACTGTGGTTACTGCGTATTCGGCTGTAGCCATTCCAACTTCGCCAGACTTAAACAAGATTGCCAAACTTTTAATGCGATGCAAGCTTTTGATCATCGGTGCTCACTTTCCATATTAGATTTTGGAATGCAGATACTTTCTCTTAAAGGAATTTGTTGCCACCTACAAAATTTAATCTGGGGAGTTCCTGAAGTTGTGGTTAAAAGAATTTAAGGGTGGAAAAGAAGGAAATTACTATTGGGAGTATCGCTCCGAAAATAAATGCCGGAAGAAAACAAATGCCAATTGGCAGTGAAAGTTTTACGCCCAGTTTACTTACTTGCATCCGAGCCCTTCTGGATCGTTGATCCACTAATGAAAGAGCGCTTACTCTGAGTAAATTTGCAATCGGTCTTCCCCGTTCTTGCGCTCGCACTAAGGCGCCAACCCAATCGCGGGTTGCTGGATCTTCCTTCCATTCCAGCCATGCCATAGATGGTGATGCTCCGACTTTCAACAAATCTATGGTTCTAGTTGCCCGTCGGTGAAGGTCAGAAGTAAGCAAAGGGGTAACAACTTCAAGTGCTGTTAACAAATTTGCCCCAGCAGTGATCAAAGCGGCCAATATTTGGCTAAAAAATGGAAGTTCTGCTTCAAGCGAGAGCCGAGACTGCGCTTGATCTTTTGTGGGTAAAGACTGAATTACTCTCAAAGTAATCCAATATATTGCTGGTGAAATTAGAAAAATTCTTGGGAACAACAAAACCAAAACAAAAGAAAACGTTAAAGCACTCTTGTTTAATCTCGTGAACTTATTGAATGGCATTAATCACCCGTTTCGCCCAAAACCTACCTAGGATTTGTAAAATAATTGAAAGTAGTATCGAGCCTTGAGCGATTAAAGAGTGACGAAAAGTATTTACAACATTTAATCCTGTCATTTGAGCCAGAGTAAGCAGAAGTAGCGGCAAGACCGCCAGCAAGTGAGTTGTGGCTTTCGCCGCACCCGCTTCAATTCCTATTAAATTCTTTAGCTCTCTTTTTGCTAATAATTCAGATTGATAAGATCTTAATAACGGAGCTAAAGCAACTCCATAGTTTGTACTTAACTTAGTAATTCTAAATATCGCTCGTAAATCTATATCGCTAATTTCTTTCTCTTTTAGTTCAAGGAAATTTTCACCATCTCTAGCAACAGACCAAGCTTCTAATACTGAAATCCCATTTTCAATCTCTTCAATTAAAATATCTAAAGAATCTAAAGTGTTGTTGGCGTCTATTTGTTTAGTTTTTTTCAATATCGCTGGAAATGGAAGTGAGAAAATAAAAATGATTAGAAAAATGGAGAACAAAATAGAGAAAATAGTATTTCTCACAACATGCTCTCAAATTCTTCGAAGCCAATTTCTTGGTTAATCCCAAAATCAGAATTAATCGTTATCGCAGGAATGATTTCCACTACTCCGGATATTTCTTTTACAATATTTATAGATTCAATAGATCTGCGATTATTCACTGAATGTAAGTGAATCAGTAAATCAAATGCACTCCCGAGTTGGGCATTCATGGCTTCCCTAGAAACACCATGCAATAAGCCAAGTGCTGCGATCCGCGACGGGACAGCCTTGGCTGAGTTGGCATGAATA
>CAYZBP010000050.1:0-5768 GCA_964476715.1 uncultured Bifidobacterium sp.
AAGATATCGCCGGATCTTTACCCGACAAAATCCTCAGGTTCGATCTGATCCAAGAATTCGCGAAACTTTTCAACCTCGTCATCGGATTGGTCGGCTATTTCAATTCCAACCTCGTCCAATAGCGCTTCCCCACCAAATATTGGACTGCCAGTTCGCAAAGCTAAAGCAATTGCATCAGATGGACGGGCGGATAGTTCAACCCCATTTGCTAATTTTAATGTTGCGTAAAAAACGCCATCTTTAATCTCTGATATTTCAACTTGTTCTAAGTTAGAACCAACAGCCAATAAAAGATCTTTTAATAAATCATGGGTTAGTGGACGAGGAGGCAGAACTCCTTGTTGTGCAAATGCAATAGAAGTTGCTTCAACCGCGCCGATCCAAATTGGAAGGTAACGATCCCCGCCAGTCTCGCGCAACAAAACAATTGGTTGGCTCGAAGGCATCTCTACTCGAACCCCGATAACCTCTAACCGTTTCATGTTCCCACTCTAGTCTTGCCGGCTATCTCTTGCCTGATCTCTTTAACGTGCTCGGTTTAATCCAGCACGAACTAGGGCTCCATGAAGTGAAAGCGTTAATCCAGCCAACTCTCGCTCCACTTCTTGTGCTCTGGCTTTAGCCTCGGAACTTCGTTGACGAAGTAGCGGTGTAATCACCTGTTCGACTAAACCGATTTCACGATCCGCTGAGCTTTTAAAGGAACGCAGATGACGGGCTTCGATTCCAAATGCAGCCATTGCAGCAACTGATCTTGCGATAGAGAGTGCATCCCCATCAAAATGGCGCGCTCTTGAAGTAATTAATCCATAAGTCTCTAATTCAGCTAATTGTTCATCTGAGAGTCCTGAAGCACTCAAAATTTCATTCCGTGAAAGTTTCAAATCTGAGCTATCGGTATTTACTCGCTCGCCGTTAATGCTAGAAATTTTTGGAACCATTGGAGTTCCACCTGGTATCGCTGGTGGCTCTAAGCCGCGATCAATTGCCTCTAGGTGATCTTTGATGACTCGTAATGGAAGGTAATGATCTCTTTGAACGCCAAGCACATAACGCAAACGATCTAAGTCATGATTGCTAAATTTGCGATAACCAGATGGGGTTCGTTGCGGTTCGATTAACCCTTCAGATTCCAAAAAGCGAATCTTTGAAATAGTCACTTCAGGGAACTCGTTACGCAATTTAGCCAGTACCTCTCCGATACTTAAATATGCGCGTGCTGGAACTGCCATTTTTACGCCTTGCCTTCCCCTGATATGTAGATCAAACGATATTTTCCAATTTGAATTTGGTCACCATGTACCAACGCTGCGCTATCTGAACGCTGACCATTTACATAACTTCCATTTAAACTTCCGCTATCGGTGATTGTGAAACCTTTTCCACTGCGTTCAAGAGTTGCATGCACTCGTGAAACCGTTACGTCATCTAAGAAAATCTCGTTTTTCGGATTGCGACCAATGGTTAATTTCTCAGTATTTAACAAATATCTGGCTCCAGAGTTTGGGCCTTTTTGCACAATCAACAATGCGCACCCTTCAGGTAGCGCCGCTAAAGTTTCGCGATCTCCGTCAGTGAGGGCTTCCAATTCACGAGTTGGAATTGGGGTGGGATTGTCACGGCGAATTGCGGTTGTGTCCGACATTTGCCCTCCCCCAGTTAAATCACGCTCAATCAGCCTGATTGAAAGTCACCTTCAAGTAAACCTTTACGGTGACCCTAAGGTCGAGCAGGGGGCTCGGTCAAGTCCCGATATTTTGATGCCTTCTTAGTGGGAGGTGATCTCTGCGTAAGCCTGACTGGTTAGCAACTTCTCAAAAATCTCATTTTCTGGCGCGGTAACTTCAAACAACCAGCCCTGACTAAATGGGTCACTATTTATCAACTCTGGCTGTGAATTCAAGGCGTCATTTACTTGCAGAATTTTCCCGTCGACGGGTGCATATATTTCACTCACGCTTTTTGTGGATTCGACTTCTCCGCAAACCGCTCCAGCTTTTATTGATTGGCCAACGGTTGGAAGTTGAACATAAACGATGTCACCAAGTGCGGCTTGTGCAAAATCCGTGATGCCAACACGTGCAACATCTCCACGTATTTCAATCCACTCATGCTCAGCCGTGTACCGAAAGTTGCTTGGATTTGCAGACATCTTTCTCTCCCCTAACTTCTTAACTTCTTAGTTAACTTACATGTTATCCAGAATCAAATTCCGTACCGATCTTATTGCTTAATATGAGATTTCGAATCTCCAATTAAGCGTCGAGCTCCGAGGAAATAAGAGATGCCGGTCAGAACGTACAGAGCAACCCCCCAGCCTGCAAATGCCCAAGCCAGAGAGTCGGCAAATCTAGCCAACATGGAATCACCAGATGCCAACAATAAAAAAGGGAATGCATATAACAGATTGAAGGTCGCAGCCTTGCCCAGGAAAGTTACTTCCATAGGACCGTGACCGATTTTATAGAGTGATGGCAATGTCGTTGCTAACAATAAATCTCGAGCAATTAAAAGAAGCAAAATCCATAGCGGGATAACGTCACGAACAGTAAGTGCTATTAATGTAGCGGCGATATATAAACGATCCACTGCAGGATCTAACATCGCACCCAATTTGCTGCTTTGGTTAAAGGCTCGGGCTATTTTTCCATCCGCATAATCCGAGATCCCAGCGATAGCTAAAACAAAAATTGCCCAGCCATCAAACTCTTTTACCAACATCAACCAGAGAAGAAGTGGGATACCTAATGCACGTAGAAAAGATAAGACGTTGGGAATAGTTAAAATCCGATCGCTCCCTGGATCATTTTCCAATTCGTTTTTAGATTCGCTAGACATGACTCCCCCAAACTTTCAATCAAGTCCGGACACGAACTGATACTTCAACAGGTGCTCCCGCAAAACCAAATTCTTCGCGCAAGCGTCTTTCAATAAATCTGCGATAAGAAGGCTCGAGAAAACCAGTTGTGAAAATTAGAAAACGTGGAGGCGCTGTGCTTGGCTGAGTTGCAAAAAGAATCTTGGGTTGTTTTCCACCTCTTACAGGCGGAGGTGTTGCGCCAATCAACGTTCCCAAAAATGCATTTAACTTAGATGTTGGTACGCGCGTTTCCCAACCGTTTAACGCTCTGCGTAGGGCTGGTGCAAGTCGGTCACGGTGCCAGCCAGTAAGTGCTGCAACATTTATTCGTTCAGCCCATTCAACCTGGTCGAGCTCTTTATCTTTTTCGCGTTCGAGTGCTTCACGTCGATCTTCATCAACCAAATCCCATTTATTCATTGCGATCACTAAAGCGCGTCCAGATTCAACAACCATGTTCATGATTCGTAAATCCTGATCAGTAATTGGCTCAGCGGCGTCGATAACTAAAATTGCAACCTCCGCACGTTCCAATGCCGCTTCTGTTCGCAACATGGCGTAGTACTCCGTGCCGCTTGCTTGATTAGCATGTTTGCGAATTCCAGCAGTGTCGATAAAACGCCATATCTCTCCGCCGAACTCCAACTCCTCATCTATCGGATCGCGTGTTGTGCCCGCGACTGAATCGACTAGCGCTCGCTCAGTTCCTGCAATCGCATTAAGCAAACTTGATTTACCAACATTTGGTCTACCAACAAGCACTACACGTCTTGGCGCATCTACTTCAGATTTCAAAATTTCTTTAGGCAACATATCAATTACTCGGTCCAATAAATCACCACTACCTCGACCATGCAATGCAGACACCGGAAACGGTTCTCCTAAACCAAGTTGCCACAGATCATGAACAAGTAATTCTGCTTCTGCGTTATCGACTTTGTTCGCAATCAACATAACCGGAGTATGAGTTTTACGAATATGTGAAATTAAAGCCATCTCTTCTTCCATCGCACCAACAGTTGCATCTACAACCATTAAAACTAAATCTGCTTCTTCTATTGCCATTTCAGCACTTTGGGCAACCTTCAAACCTAAACCAGTTAAATCTGGTTCCCATCCTCCAGTATCGATCAATGCAAATGAACGACCGGCCCATTCAGCTTCATAACGAACGCGATCGCGAGTAACACCCGGACGGTCTTCGATGATTGCTTCACGGCGACCTAATAAACGGTTAACTAACGTGGATTTACCAACATTGGGTCTTCCGATAAGTGCAACAATAGGCAATCTGGAACCTTTTGATTCTCCCCCATCGCTTGTATCGCCTAAATTCTCAGCCATTTAAGTTTCGCTCCTCAATTAAATTCCAGAGCGCTTGAATCGTCTCTTCTAGATTTAAGTATGTCGCATCAAGAACGATTTGATCTTCACTTTGTCTTAATGGTGAGGTGGCTCTCATTGAATCAATGGCATCACGTTTTGCAAGTGAATCTGCAACAGAGTTTGCACTTACTTCCGCTAATTCACTCAACTGTGCCTGCCGTCTAACTGCACGTGCTGCAACATCAGCTGTTAAGAAAATCTTTAACTCCGCATCTGGCCAAACAGTGGTTCCAATATCGCGACCTTCAACAACTACACCGCCAAATTCAGCGATGCTTTTCTCAATCAAATCTCTTTGCAAAGTTAATAACTCGGCCCGAACTTCTGGAACAGCACTGATGCCGCTGACAGAGTTGGTAATTAATTCCTCGCGGATTACAGCTGATAAATCTTTGATCATATTTTTGTCATCAGGATCTATAGCTACCAACATTGGGTTTAATGGATCCAAATTGAAATTCAACTTGCTGCCCCGTACCAAGTTCGAGATCTCCTGCGGTGCGCTAACTCCTTCTTGTTGAGCCAGCCAGGTCAAACCTCGGTACAAAGCACCAGTGTCTAGATAACCCCACCCCGCTTTGGCCGCTACTCCTTTAGAGACTGATGATTTTCCAGCGCCGCTCGGGCCATCAATAGCGATAACCGGCATCGCAGGCCTCCCTTATCCAAATTCATATAATTCAAAAGTTCGCGATAAATCTGCACTTCTGCGCCCTAAGGCTAACCTGCTTGTCACGCCAAAGTGCGCCACCAACGAGCTCGTTTTTACAACCTGCTGTCACTAATATCGATAAATAGTTAGATCTGTAAAACAATTAAACAATTAACACTTATGGATGAACTTGCCATCCTCTTCCAGTTAATTCGGTGATTAATGTCGACAAATCGGTAGGCGCGATAAACAAGGTGATCAATCCGGTGGATTGTGCGGGGGAATGTTCAATGCTCAAATCCTCAATATTTACTCCAATTTCACCACAAATCTGAAAAAGGGCAGCTAATTGGCCGGGTTTATCATTGATAACCACTGGCAACTTTGAGTAGTCGCGATCAGCCCCTCCATGTTTGCCAGGAATAGTCGATTTACCGACAACACCACTCGCAATTACACGCTCAACACTTTCTCGAGATAAATCTAAATCGATAAGTTGATCTATTTGTTTAGATATTTGTCGAAGTAGAGGTTTAATGGCTAGTTGATTACCACTCAAAATCCCACCCCAAAGTACTGGGTCGGAATCGGCGATTCTCACCATGTCTCTAAGTCCTTGTCCTGCCAAAGAAAGATCCCCCTGCAAACTTCCAGCTAGGAGTGAGGCGAGAATCTGCGGCAGATGCGAAACCAGAGCGACCTGTTCATCGTGGGTTTGGCTATCCATTTGATAAGGCGTAGCACCGAAAGATCGAATAAGACTCGCCACAACTTCAATATCTGCTGCCTTGTTGTGCTCGCTTGGGCAAATAGCCCAAGCGCGACCTTCAAAAAGGTCACTCCGCGCTCCTTCAGGTCCGGTTACTTCCC
>CAYZBP010000051.1:0-5725 GCA_964476715.1 uncultured Bifidobacterium sp.
CTGTGCGAGCCGTTCTGATAAATGGGTCATTACATTTTCAGATTTTCAAAGTAATTAGCCGCAGTCTCAACATCTTTGTCACCGCGTCCACTTAGATTAATTAATAAGGTCGCATTAGCTCCTAACTCGTTACCAACTTTCATTGCACCCGCTAAAGCATGTGCGGTTTCAATCGCTGGAATGATTCCCTCAGTTCGAGAAAGTAGCGAGAACGCTTCCATAGCTTCTTTGTCGGTGATTGGTCGATACTCTGCTCTGCCAATGTCATGTAGGTATGCATGCTCCGGGCCTACACCGGGATAATCAAGTCCTGCCGAAATCGAATGTGACTCACGAGTTTGTCCATCTTTGTCTTGAAGCATGTAAGAACGCGCACCATGCAAAACTCCAGGCCTTCCGCCAGTAATCGCACTCGCATGGCGCCCGGTTTCAATTCCGTCACCGCCAGCCTCGAGTCCAATTAACCTGACAGATGCATCTTCGATGAACGGATAAAAAATTCCAATTGCATTAGAGCCGCCACCAACACAAGCAAGAACCGCATCTGGAAGTTTCCCAGTTAATTCAAGAACTTGAGCTCTGGCTTCATCGCCAATAATTCTGTGGAAATCACGAACCATTGTTGGAAATGGATGTGGTCCAGCAACTGTTCCTAAAATGTAATGAGTGTCGGCAACATTTGTTACCCAATCCCGCATCGCCTCATTTATCGCATCCTTTAATGTACGCGAACCCGAAGTTACCGGAACAACTTGTGCACCAAGTAATTTCATTCGAGCAACATTTAAAGCTTGACGCTTGGTGTCTTCTTCGCCCATGTAAACAACGCATTCGAGTCCCATGAGAGCCGCGGCAGTTGCAGATGCAACGCCATGTTGTCCGGCACCAGTTTCTGCAATGACCCGACTCTTGCCCATTCTTTTAGTTAAAAGAGCCTGACCTAAAACATTGTTTATCTTGTGTGAACCGGTGTGATTTAAATCTTCTCTTTTTAAAATAATTCTTGCCCCGCCGGCATAGCAAGCGAATCTTTTTGCTTCCGTGATGATGCTTGGCCTACCTGAATATGTACGGTGAAGTTCATCCAACTCTGCAATAAATGTTGGGTCAGCTTGGGTTTGCGCATGCATCTGTGCAAGTTCATCCAATGCTGCCACTAATGCCTCCGGCACAAAACGGCCGCCGTACTCGCCAAAGTGACCCAGCGGAAAGCCAGATAAATTGGTTGAACTTGAGGTTTCGGCTGTTGTGCTCATGGCTATACCTTAGAGATATCCGGGGTGTCGGCGCGATTTATAAAATTCTGGATCATCTGGGCTGGGTCTCCATCTTTCACCAGCGCCTCCCCCACCAATATCGCCTCGGCACCGCTATTTCGATAAGAGATGACCTCAGCCACCGAGCTAATTCCGGATTCGGCTACTTTGATTTTTCCAGCGGGTATCGCCTTGGCTAATTTATCAAAGGCCCCTAGGTCAATTTTTAAAGTTGTTAAATCACGTGCATTTACGCCGATGATTTCTGGATCTAACAATAGCGCTCGTTCAACTTCTTCCGAAGTATGAGTTTCGACTAAGACCTGCATGCCAAGAGATTTTGCAATTGCATAGAACTCGCTGAGTTGAAGATCAGACAATGCTGCAACTATTAGCAAAACAATATCTGCTCCATGAGCTCTAGATTCAAAAATTTGATAATCATCGACCATGAAATCTTTGCGCAAAATTGGAATATTGATCGCTGATCTGACTGCATCTAGATCTGCAAGTGAACCGCCAAATTTCCGTCCTTCGGTGAGGACGCTAACTGCTGTAGCACCTCCCGCTTGGTAGCGAAGAGCTAACTCTGCAGGGTCTGAAATTTTTGCAAGCGCTCCCTTACTTGGTGATGATCTTTTTACTTCAGCAATCACCGATAACTTTGAACTTTGAAGTGACGGAAGTACATCAATAGCGGGTTTTACTTCAGAAATTTTGACCATTAATTCATTTAAGCCAACTTGCTTTTTACGTTCTGCTAAATCTTCTTGTACGCCCTCAATTATTTGATCTAGTACGTTCAAAATTTTACCGTTTAGCTTTCTGGCCATATCCCAGTTGACGTAGAACTAAACCAACAAACGGGGCCAGCACTGTCACCGCAATTCCAAAAATAGCAACGTTCACATTTGCTATTACAAAAGCCACACTTGCAACTGTTGATCCTGCGATAGCCAAAATAGTTGTCACCCAAGCAGCGACTGTGTGACCGTGATTGTTGTCCATTTTGACTCTCCTACTCGGTGATTAATTACTGGCTACTTATATGGCGCAATTCTAGAGGGTTGGATCCACTCCTTTGTCCAACGCGCGCCAAGGATCTTGGACCGAACGCTCGTATTTAGCCGGAAGCTTTTTTGAACCACTTTTCCGCAGGACCCTAAAAAAGCCTTTGAAAAAAGACGCAATATATTTCAATTTATTTCACTAAATTCTTCGCCGAAGCGATCGCTCCCAAAACCGCAGCGGCTTTGTTCAAGCACTCGTCATCTTCATTCTCAGGAATTGAATCTGCCACGATTCCAGCCCCTGCTTGGACGTAAGCAATGCCATCTCTAATAAGTGCGGTTCGGATTGCAATTGCGGTATCTAAGTTGCCGCTAAAGTCGAAGTAACCGATACATCCGCCATATAGCCCACGTCTTGTCGGTTCTAACTTTTCGATGATTTCCATAGCGCGAGGTTTTGGAGCCCCAGACAAAGTTCCTGCTGGGAATACCGCTGCCAGTGCATCAACTACTGAAATATCATCATTGAGTTCACCTGTGACAGTTGAAACGATGTGCATCACATGTGAGTAACGCTCAACATTCATAAATTCAATCACTTCTACTGAGCCGGCTTTGCACACGCGACCTAAATCATTCCGCCCTAAATCAACCAGCATTAAATGTTCAGCCCGTTCTTTTGGATCAGCGATCAACTCATTGCCTATTTCAATATCTTCTTCTGCATTTATTCCTCTATGCCGTGTGCCGGCTATTGGGTGAATCATGGCTTTGCGATCAGAGATTTTTATCAACGCTTCTGGACTAGAACCGACTATGTCTACGCCGTCATGAAATCTGATCAGATACATGTAGGGACTTGGATTGTGTAAGCGCAACATTCGATATACATCTATTGAACTCGCCTCACACGGGGTAGAAAAACGTTGCGAAAGTACAACTTGAAATGCCTCGCCGGATCTAATCTCTTCTTTTATTAATTCAACATTTTTTCTGAAATCTGCTGATGAAGTCGCTCGAACAAAATCGGCTTTACTTTTTTCGCCGACACTATCAATTTGTCCAGACAAAGGAGCCAATAAATCTTTGTGCATTTTCTCAATGCGCTCAATTGCATTTTCCCAAGCTTGATCTACTCGCTCGCTGCTTCCATCCCAATTTATGGCATTTGCAACAAGTAAAACGGTTCCTTCGGAATGATCAAACACCGCTAAATCTGAAATCAATTGAAAAGCCATCTCTGGAAGATGTAAGTCATCTTTGGCTAAATTCGGCAGCTTCTCCATTCTTCTTACTGCGTCATAACCAAGGTAACCAACTAATCCGCTCGCCAAAGGAGGTAGTCCGGAAACCTCAGCGCTAGTTAAATGAGAAGTTGTTATTCGTAATGCTTCAAGTGGATCTATACCTTCGGGTGCGCCAGCAGGTTTCGTTCCTTTCCAAACTGCTAATCCATTTTCCTCAGTTAGTGTTGCTTGGCTATTAACTCCGATAAAAGAATACCTCGACCAAATTTTCCCATTCTCGGCGGATTCAAGTAAAAAAGTTCCGGGGCGCTCTTGTGCCAATTTTCGATACAAAGATAATGCTGTTTCACCATCTGCTAAAAGTTTGCGAGTTACCGGAATGACATTAAATTTTTTGGCTAGTTCGCGAAACTCTTCTAAATTCATGATCAAATCTCAATCTCGTTTGAGAAGCATGAGTGCGAACCGGTATGACATGCGCCGCCCTTTTGATTCACACGAAGTAATATCGCGTCGCCGTCACAATCTAATGATGCAGAAACCACCTCTTGAGTATTTCCTGATGTTGCACCTTTAACCCACAGTTCATTTCTACTTCTGCTCCAGTAAGTAGCTTGATGGCTTTCCAAGCTCTGTTCAAGTGCTTGACGGTTCATCCACGCAAGCATCAAGACTTCATTGCTTTCATCTTCTTGGACCACTACAGCCACGAGACCATTTTCGCGGTCAAGTAAATTCGCTAGATCAGCGGAAATATTCATCCGGCTATTCTCCCCTATTTATGGCCAATCGTGCATTTGCCGTTCAACGAATCAGGTATCCAGCGGAGCGCAAGAAATCTTTAACCTGCGAAATCCGATATACCCCAAAATGAAAAACACTAGCCGCCAGAAGTGCATCCGCGCCTGCATCAATTGCCCGTGCAAAATCCTCAAGCGCACCGGCACCACCACTAGCAATCAAGGGGGTTGAAATATGGGGACGCATTACTTGAATCATCTCTAGGTCATACCCTGCCCGCGTGCCATCAGCATCCATAGAATTAAGCAAAATTTCTCCAACACCCAAATCACAAGCTTTCTTCACCCATTCAATTGCATCAATACCAGTACCTTGCGTTCCGCCATGAGTTGTAAGTTCAAAAGCACTTGAAGTTGCGCCACGTCTGGCATCGACAGACAAAACTAGAACTTGGGCTCCAAATTGATGTGTGATCTCGCTGAGCAACTCAGGCCTTTGAATTGCTGCCGTGTTTACTGAAATTTTATCTGCGCCAGCCCTTAGTAATTTATCAACATCAGCAACTGTTCGAACTCCTCCACCGACAGTTAAAGGAATAAAAACTTGTTCAGCGGTGCTACTGACAACATCATATGTAGTCTGACGATTTCCTGTGCTCGCGCTGATATCCAGGAAAGTTAATTCATCTGCACCTTCAAGACCATAAACTCTGGCCATCTCAACTGGATCGCCGGCATCTTGCAGATTTGTAAAATTAATACCTTTTACAACTCTTCCTTCTGTTACATCTAAACAAGGAATAATCCGTATAGAGGGATTCACTATTTACTTACTCTCGCTAACGCTTCACTTAACGTAAATGCACCTGCATAAAGCGCTTTGCCAACAATTGAACCTTCCACACCTATTCCTGTTAATTCTTTAAGAGCCTCAAGGTCAGCAAGTGATGAAACGCCACCGCTTGCAATAATGGGGCGATCGGTTGCTGCGGCAACTTCCTTTAACAAATTTATATTTGGGCCCATTAAAGTTCCATCTTTTGCGACATCTGTTAAAACATAACGTGCGCACCCATCGCGATCTAATCTCTCAATAGTTTCGAAAAGATTTCCACCCTCGGTGGTCCAACCACGCGCTGCCAAAGTGTGGCCACGAACATCTAGCCCTACGGCAATTTTTTCACCATGCTTGGCAATAACTTGCGCGGTCTAATCGGGGTTTTCTAGCGCTGCAGTTCCAAGATTAATTCGAGCGCACCCTGTGGCTAGTGCTCGATCAAGAGATTCGTCATCGCGAATTCCACCAGAGAGTTCAACTTTGACATCTAGTGCGCCAACTACTTTTGCAAGAAGCTCGGCATTACTACCAATGCCAAAAGCAGCATCTAGATCTACCAAATGTATCCATTCGGCACCGGCATTTTGAAAATCTAGCGCAGCATCAAGTGGGTCTCCATATTTTGTTTCATAGT
>CAYZBP010000052.1:0-5485 GCA_964476715.1 uncultured Bifidobacterium sp.
ATTTGGGGATGGTTTGGCTGGGGGAAAAACGGTGCGCGACCTTCTGCAATGTCACTGCGAAGCAAATGGATATCTTTAGCGCTCTTTAGTGTTGTTTGGATCGCTTTTGCGCCTTACCTGAAATCTATCGGTGCTGTTTCAATTTGGAGCGATACTTTTGGATTGTTGGGTAGTGCTGCGGCTCAAATATTGATGGTACGTCAAAAGTGGGAAAGTTGGCTTTTGTGGCTTTCCGTAGATTTAGTGCTAACCGTTCAATATGCCCGCGGTGGTTACTACTTCACCTCTTTGGTTTATGGAGTATTTACTGTGGTCGCAATCCTGGGCTTGCTGCGCTGGCTAAAAAGACATAAGCAATCTAGCGGAATTCAAAATATTGTTTAATTTTCCAGATCATGAAGTTAAGCCAATACTTGCGGAGATCTCAAAAATCTTGTCTATTAATGCAAGCCCAATTTTAATTGCGATAGATGGCCCTGCCGGTTCAGGCAAAACTTCTCTAGCAAATCAACTTGCCAGTAATCTGAAATCTGCAACCACAATTCACATGGATGATCTTTACAATGGTTGGGAAGATGCCCTCACTGCCACCCTCACCCGACATCTGGAAGAGTGGGTTCTCGATCCACTTACTCTGCATCAAAGCGTGAAGTATCAAAAATTTGATTGGAATACTGGTGAATATGGGCCAACTGTCGAAGTTAGAGATGTCGAGCTTTTAATTTTAGAAGGTGTTGGTGCGGCGCAGTCAAAGATCCGCCAACAAGCAGATTTAACAATATGGATTGAAGTTGGAGCGCAAATCGGGCTGGCCAGGGTCTTAAATCGAGACGGTGCCCAGATTTTGCCCTATATGTTGAAATGGCAGGAGCGCGAAAGTGCGCATTTCATAAAAGACCAAACCAAAGAAAATTGTCAGATTTTTATTGATGGTAGCAATTTTCAAATTAGGTAGGGCAAGGCTCCAAAGTTAAATGGCTCTGGTTGTTTACACTCACGATGTGTCCGATTTGCGTGGTGAGTTAATAGATGGCCGGTACCAAATTGGAGCGGTAATCGCCAGTGGCGGAATGGCCACCGTTTACTCGGCTATTGATACCAGGCTAGATCGTCCTGTTGCGGTAAAAATCATGCACGCACATCTTGCTCAGGATGAAGATTTTGTGGCCCGATTTATCAGAGAAGCAAAAGCAGCCGCTGCAATTTCTCACCCAAATTTAATTTCAGTACATGATCAAGGTTGGAACACCGGTGGAGTACCGGCAGTCTTTTTAGTTATGGAACTGGTAAGTGGAAGCACTTTGCGCGATCTCATGAATCAAAAGGGTAGATTGGTTCCTGAAGAACTCCTTCCGATTTTAAATGAAGTGTTGAGTGCTCTTTCGGTGGCTCACAAGGCAGGGATTATTCATCGCGATTTAAAACCTGAAAATATTATGATCTCATCCGAAGGAAAAATTAAAGTTGGAGATTTTGGATTAGCAAGAGCAATATCCGCGGGTCAGACTTTAACCGCCGATGCAAGTGTCTTGCTTGGAACTGTTGCATATCTGGCTCCTGAGCAAGTTCAACGCGGAATTGCAGATGCACGAAGCGATGTTTATTCATTAGGAGTTGTTACTTTCGAAGCACTCACTGGTAAAAAACCTTATGAGGGTGAATCGCCAATTCATATTGCTTATCAGCATGTTAATGATCGGATTCCAGCTCCTTCTACTGTTGTAAATACGTTGCCAAAAGAGGTTGATGAGTTAGTAATCCGAGCAACAGCTCCGGATGCAGATTTAAGGCCGGCAAACGCCCAAGAGTTACTCGAACTAGTACGTCTGGCGCAAATTGCAATCGATCCATCAAATAGACAGCTTTCATTACCACTTGGCCTTCCTCCCTTGCCTGCTCCGGTTAGCAAGACAGTTAGACCAAAAATTAAAAAGCCAAAAGAGGTTGCAAAGAAAGCCGATACCGTTCCGGTAGTTCAAAACAAGTATTCAGATACTGGTGAAATTCGTCGGCAAACATCAAATCGAGTTAAACGAAATCGGATTATTGCAATTTTTCTGGCATTTGCATTACTGATAGGTGTCGGCACAACTTGGTATAACTTTTTTGGTCCTGGAGCCAAAGTATCGATTCCTTCAATTGTGGGAATGAAAAGTACTCAAGCAAAAAATGCTTTGAATCAAATGAAATTAAAGTTAGAAATTACTAAAGAGGTTTTCAGCGAAGAGATTGGCAAAGGCCGAATTATTGAGATGAATCCATTAGCTGGCGAGAAGATTGCAGCAGATGGATTAATTAAGGTAATAATCTCTAAAGGTCCGGAGCGATATCTGGTTCCTAAACTCTCAGGCCTATCACTCCCCGATGCGAGTGCTCTTCTTACTAAGTCAAAACTTGTAATTGGAACAACTAATTATGTCTTTAATGAAAAAATTGCAAAAGACTTAATAATTGGTTCCTCCCCTACTTCCGGAGAGATGATTAAAAAGAATTCACAAGTAAATCTATTGATAAGTAAGGGATCTGATTTGCTGGATGTTGGGGCATATGCCGGAAAAAGTTCCGAGCAAGCACTGACTGAATTAAATGATGCTGGATTTAGTGTCACCGTTAAAGAGAAATTTAGTGAAACTGTTAAAGCCGGAAATGTAATCTCACGTGACCCACAAGACCTAAAAATGGCACGTGGCGCAAAGATCACCTTGACCGTCTCAAAGGGGCCTGAGTTTGTCCTCATTCCTACTGGAATATTAAAAGCTGACCAACAATCAGCAACCAAGAAATTAGAGAATGCTGGGTTCGTCGTTAAAGCGGTCGTGCCAACTAAAAAGGTCGCAGGGAAGGTTCCAAAAGTGTTCCGGGTTACACCCGCACAAGGAAGTAAGGCTAAACGCGGTTCAACTGTATTAATTGAACTCAAATAATCGGGGCTAACCGCCTAGGCTTACCGTTATGTCCTCACCTAAAACAGCTAAATCTTCCAGGATTGGCCCGCGCATAGGAGCACATGTACCTACATCTGGCGGCCTGGCTAAACGCGCCCTTGGATATGCCAAAATAATTGAGGCTGAAAGCATCCAAATCTTTGCCTCAAGTCCACGTGCATGGGCAATGCCAACTCCAGATCCAGCAGCCGATTTAGCTTTTCGTAATGGTGCCGCCGACATGGATATCACTACATATATTCACGCCTCATTTTTAATCAATCTTGGCTCTCCTACTGTTGCAACATATGAAAACTCATTAGCCGCTACAGAGTATTCATTAAAACGTGGCAGCGAACTTGGTGCACTTGGTGTTGTTATTCATACTGGCTCTGCCGTAAATGAAGATTATGTGGAAAAATCCTGGAAACAGATTCATGATGGCATGATGCCAATTTTAGATAATCTGCCTGATGATGGACCTTTTTTGTTGCTAGAACCAACAGCTGGACAAGGACAATCACTTGTCAAAAAGATTGATGAAGTCGAAAAGTATTTAATCGCACTTGAGTATCACCCTAAAGTTGGAATCTGTCTTGATACCTGCCATGTATTTGCTGCCGGACATGACATATCTAAAAAAGGTGGAATGAACGAAACTCTTGATTTGTTAATTTCTGTGGCAACAGCTGATCGAATTAAGTTAGTGCATGCAAATGACTCCATGGATGTTTGTGGAGCACTTAAAGACCGCCATCAATCTATTGGCCAAGGACATATTGGTACCGAGCCATTCCGTGAATTGATGCATCATCCAGCAATGCGCGATGTTCCACTTATTCTTGAGACTCCAGGTGCAGAACCAGAGCACGGTGCAGAGGTGCAAATCTTAAAAAAGTTACGTGCCAAAAAATGAGGGACCGAAAAAGTATTTGGGCAGTAATTGGTTTGACATCTGTTACCGCAGTCTGGGGTGCAGCGTTCGTACTAATGAAAGATGCACTTGAGCGCCAACCCGTAAACGACTTTCTTGGAACTAGATTTGCGATTGCAACTCTAGTTTTGATTGCAATTAGACCCAAGGTTCTCAAAGAGATTAATTTAAAGATGCTAGGTATAGCTATTCCCCTTGGAATACTTCTTAGTCTTGGATTCATAACGCAATCAACAGGTCTTACACATTCGACGGCCGCAATAACCGGATTCGTAACTGGTTTATATGTAATTTTCACACCACTTTTAAGTGCAATTTTCTTGAAAAAAGTAGTAACCAAAATTGAATGGGCCGCGGTCTTCCTAGCCACTTTTGGACTGGGCCTACTTTCACTTCGTGGATGGGCAATTGGTTTTGGTGAATTCCTGACATTGCTTTGTGCGCTCTTTTTTGCGCTTCACATTATTGGGCTCGGAGAATGGTCATCACGCTTTGCAACTTACCCGTTGACAGTCGTGCAACTTGGCACAGTCACGGTCTTTACTGGCATCACTGGATTCTCAAATGGCTATATCGCTCCCCCAGATTCTGACGTTTGGAAAGCGATTTTGATAACGGCATTATTGGCAACCTCTGCGGGTTTCTTGATTCAAACGTGGGCCCAATCCCACATGGACGCAACTTCAGTGGCGGTAATCCTCACCCTTGAAGTGGTTTTCGCCGCACTTGTCGCCGTGATTGCTGGCCAGGAAGTTCTTACAACTAGGACAGTTGCTGGTGGATCTCTGATAGTTATCGCAATGATTGCCATGCAGGTTAACCCGAAGTACTATCTTTCTAGGTTTACTCGTAAATAAATCGAAATCGGAGTGCGTCCATGAAAAATAAATTAACCAAACTTGCTCGGGAATATTGGACCGCTGAAGAGAGTCGGGATATCAAAGCAATTTTGTCCTTCTTCTCAGAAGATGCAAGATGGACCGGCCCAGATGGAGTAACACTTGTCGGACATGATCAAATTCGAACTTTCTATGAGAACAGCGCCGCCGCATATCCTGGATTGTCAGTAGAAGTGATGCGCTCATACGGCGATAAACATGAAGGAACAGTTGAATGGTGCGCTAAATTAACTGCACCTGATGGACGAGTATTAGATCTGAGCGGCGTAAATATCATGAAAAGAAAGAAAAATAAATTTACCCACCTAACTGCATATTTTAATTTAGGCGCTTTTTAATCTAAAGGGGATTTAATCATGAGTGGAAAAAGAACAGCGATCGTAACTGGCGGAGCTTCCGGAATTGGCGCGGCTTGTGTACGCCGATTTCTAAAGGATGGAATTTCTGTAGTAGCGCTAGATTTAAATGAAAGTTTATTGAAAAAAATGCAGAGCGATTTAAACAATCCCAACCTTCATATAGTCGCAGGAGACGTTTGTGACGAGACGGTTCGTGGCAAGGCAATTGAGTTAGCGGTAAGTAAAGGTGGTTCGCTAGATATATTGGTTAATAATGCTGCGGTCTTTTTACTCTCTGGCATCGATGCAACTCGCGATCAATGGCAAAAAACTTTTGAGGTAAACCTGCTAGCCGGTGCCAATTTAGTAACCCAATCACTTAGCCAACTT
>CAYZBP010000053.1:0-5474 GCA_964476715.1 uncultured Bifidobacterium sp.
TTTCATTACCAATTTGCTCATGTAACTTCAAAATTGCATCCATCAACATCTCAGGACGTGGTGGGCAGCCAGGCAAGTAAATATCTACAGGTACAACGTGATCTACGCCTTGCACAATTGCGTAATTGTTAAACATTCCACCAGAAGAAGCGCAAGCGCCCATTGCAATAACCCATTTAGGTTCTGCCATTTGATCATAAATCTGACGAAGTACTGGTGCCATTTTGTTACTAACGCGCCCAGCAACGATCATTAAATCTGCTTGACGTGGGGAAGCACGAAAAACTTCCATTCCAAATCTTGCTAAATCGTAACGGCCTGCACCTGCTGCCATCATTTCAATTGCACAACATGCTAAACCAAAGGTTGCTGGCCATAGCGAATTTTTTCGCATGTAACCTGCAAGTTTTTCAACTGAAGTTAAAAGAAAACCACTTGGTAATTTCTCTTCAATACCCATTTAGTCCCACTCCAACCCGCCACGGCGCCAAACATAACCGTAGGCAATAAATACTGTGGCGATAAAGATAAACATTTCAACAATTGCGAATAAACCAAGTTGATCAAATGCGACAGCCCATGGATAGAGAAAAACAATTTCAATGTCAAAAATAATAAATAACATTGCAGTTAAAAAGTATTTGACTGGAAATCTTCCGCCACCAGGTGCGTGTGGTGTTGGCTCAATGCCACACTCGTAAGCATCAACTTTTGATCGGTTGTAACGTCGTGGACCTGATATAGCTGCGGCAACTACAGAGAAAGCGGCAAACCCAAATCCCACTGCACCAATTGCAATAATCGGCAGGTAGGGATTCATGCACACGCCCTTCTGCTAAACAAAAATGTGGCCAGAAATATCAACTGATCTAATGCTCTTTCTTAATTCTAGAGGGGCAAGCGCCTCAATTTTTCCCACAGCAAGTGTTACCTGGATTACCTAACAGCGGGTTTAGGCAATTATTTTGGCTTGATGGCCCGATGGATCGCCACAATTCCAAGAGTGAGGTTTTGCCAGGAGGCCTGACCCCAACCGGCTTCACTAATTTGAGCGGCGAGCGCACTCTGATCGGGCCACGCCTGGATCGATTCAGCCAGATATATATATGCCTCTGGGTTGGAGGAGGTGCGTTTGGCAATTGCCGGCAAGGCTCGCATTAGGTACTTAAGGTAGAGCGCCCGAAATGGGGCAAATGTCGGATGTGAGAACTCGCAAACCACTAGAGATCCGCCTGGAGCGGTGACTCGAAGCGCCTCAACTAGGGCGGATTTGGGATCGGCCACATTCCGTAAACCGAAGGAGATTGTGGTCAGATCAAAGGAGTTATCGCTAAATGGCAGAGCCAGCGCATCTCCGGCCATAAATGGCAGGTTCGGGTGCCTTTTTCGACCCGCCTTCAGCATTCCGAGCGAGAAATCCACTGGAATCGCAGTGGCGCCGGCTGAAACCAATGGAGCAGTGGAACTTCCGGTTCCAGCGGCTAGATCTAAAATCAGCATTCCCGCCTTTGGTTCAATGGAACCGACAACCGCCCCCCGCCAGGCTTTGGTCTGACCCAAACTCAAAATGTCGTTGACGATGTCATAGCGCCGAGCAACGCCATCAAACATCTTTGCGATATCAAATGGAACTTTATTAAGGTTCGGGCCGGCCATGCGTATATCTTTGCCCGGTAATGCTTTTTATGCCAATTCAATAACAAGCCAAAAGGATTGATCATGACCACACTTCCGATCGCACCCCTCACTCTCAGAGCTGCAATTTTCCCTCGGGCAAACTCACTCACCAATTCATTGCTGGCATTAGGTGGCGCAGGTTTTCTGGCAGTCATGGCTCAAATTGCAATCCCAGTTCCAGGATCACCAGTTCCAGTCACTGGTCAAACTCTTGGAGTTCTATTAATTGGCGCAAGTTACGGTCCGGCATTAAGCATTTCTACAGTTGCACTTTATTTAGCAATTGGTGCAGCAGGTGCTCCGATTTTTTCAAATGGCGGATCAGGTTTTGCAAAATTAGTTGGTCCAACTGGCGGCTACTTAGCTGGAATGATTTTAACTTCTTTAGTTCTTGGATATCTTGCAAATAAAAAATGGGATGCTCGTTTTCGTACCGCATTACCTGCAATGTTAATCGGCGAGGTTTTAACTTTCATACCTGGGTTAATTTGGTTGCAACATGCGACTGGTAAAGATTGGTCTTGGACAATTAGCGCAGGCTTTACTCCCTTTATTCTTGGCGAAGCAATAAAAATCTCACTTGCTGCCGTTACTCTTCCAACAATTTGGAAAGTTGTGGATAAACGTCGTTCGTGAATTCAATACCTGTAAAAACCATTGAGATAAGCCATGGGCTGGACTTATTAAAACTATTGCCTGAAACAACATCGTTGGCATGGATCCGCGGCGGCGATGGCGTGATTGGCATTGGCGAATTTGAACGGTTTGAAGTTAATGGCCAAGATAGATTTGATCAAATGCGTGCCTGGTGGCATGCAAAATTAGCAAAATTTATTGTTAGCGATGATTTGCATCTTTCTGGAACTGGACCAATAGCTTTCATTTCCGCAGCTTTTGAATCCACCGAAAAAAGTGTGGTCGTGATTCCAAAAATTGTTATTGGACAACGCAATGGAAAAAGTTGGTTGACCTGGATTGGAGATATTCCAAAACCTGTAATTGTTGAATATCCGAAACCAGAAGCGCCGCTGAATTTATCTTGGGAAGGTGGAGCCTTAGAGCCACATGCCTGGGAAGGAATTGTTGCTAAGGCAGTAGCAAGAATTACAACGGGCGAACTCGAGAAAGTTGTTTTAGCTCGAGATTTAAATGCGCATTCAGATCTACCTTTTGATGCGCGTCATATAATGCTCAAATTAGCGGAGAAATACTCAGCCACGTGGATTTTCAACATCGACGGTCTAGTTGGAGCAACTCCTGAGTTATTACTGCGACTAAATAAAGGTTTAGTAACCTCAAGAGTTCTTGCTGGAACTATTCAACGCACCGGAGATGATGAACGTGATTTAGCACTGGCTGGTTCTCTGGCAAGGTCATCAAAGGATTTAGAAGAACATAAATACGCAGTTCAATCTGTTTCCGAATCACTAATGCCATTTTGTTCATCTACTAATATTCCTGAATCACCTTTTGTACTTCACTTGGCAAATGTCATGCACTTAGCTACTGATGTAACTGGTGTAGTTAGCGATTCACTTACTCCGGCTGATCTTTTTGCACTCGCTAGTGCACTTCATCCGTCAGCAGCAGTTTGTGGAACTCCACGAGATATCGCAAAAAAAGTTATTTCAGATCTTGAAGGTATGAATCGTGGAAGATACGCCGGCCCCGCTGGTTGGATTGATTCCCGCGGTGAAGGAGAGTTGGGTATTGCACTTAGATGTGCCCAGATTAACCCAAATAATCAAAAACAAATTCGACTTTTTGCAGGCTGTGGAATTGTTGCTGGTTCTGATCCGAAAAAAGAGTTTGCCGAAAGTCACGCAAAACTTCTTCCAATACGTGAAGCATTAGAAAGTTATTAAATTAGTACCCTTAATCTAAATCTTTTGAAATTTGTTTTAACAACTTAGCATTGCTCTCACGATCAGGCATAACTGCAACTATTACTCGGATTCCTTTTGTATCGCGGGCGATCTGGGCTCCTAAAGCCTCGAGCGTGCGAACTTCGATAGCCGGAATTCCATAACTTTCGGCAACTTTTGCGATTGATCTTCCATGTGGAGTACCAAAAATTCTTTCAAATCCAGCCACTCCGTTTTGAGGCAAGGTGGAAAAAATCCCTCCACCATCATTTGAGATCACTAAAATTATTAAATCTGGTTGAACTTCCTCGGTACCTAGTAATAATCCATTTATGTCATGCAGGAAAGCTAGATCTCCGATCACCGCAAAAGTTTTCTTACGTTTAAGAGCTATGCCTATTGCTGTGGAAATATTTCCATCTATTCCAGCTAAGCCGCGATTTGCAAATGTTTCCAAATCTGATCTTGGCGTTGCAAAGCTTTCGATGTCGCGAATTGGTCGTGACGAAGCAACAAACAACGCACTTTCCCCGGGAAGTTGAGAAACAAATTCATTTACAACTGCTGGTTCGCTCCAACCATTTAGGTGCGCCAAAACTTTACTGTGGATCTCTGCTGATGATTTTACAAATAACTTCATCCACTCTGACTCTGTTTTTTGTGGAGTAACTTCAGGAAGCATTAGGTGAATCTCATCGCCACTTCTGGCTGTATCTATCTCTGCAATTCTAGAATCAACAATAATTTTATAATCTGCTAATTCTAGATATGCGTTTAGTGATCGAGATAAAGTCAACCTGCCAATTACCATGGCAACTTTTGGTTTTAATAACGCACGTCGCGCTGCATTGCCTAATAACAATGAAGCATGCGGAATAACTTTTTCACTGGAAAGTGGGTCTTCACTTAAAATTGGCCAGCCCAAATTTTCAGAAAGATGCTCAATATCTGTCATTGGAATTGCGGCTCGATCATGGCCTACCAAAATCACACCCTGAGTTTCATACTTACCTAGCGGATGGGGCAGCGCTTCTATCTTTTCTTCTATTTCGGGGATTCCAGTTGAAAGTGGCTCGATCCATTCAAGTTCGCCTAAAAGTGGTTCTTCGAATTGAAGATTTAAATGGATTGGACCAGTTTCGAATAAGGCCGTGGATATTTCTGCGCGCCATTTTGCAACCTGTCCAACCTCTGGTTTCACCGGTGCAAAAATATCTAGCGATACCTTCACGGCATCACCGAAAATATTGACTTGATTTGTAGTTTGGTTCGCCCCTGTATGTCGCAGTCGTGCTGGCCGATCTGCTGTTATCGCTATTAGATTTATATCGCTGTGATGAGCCTCAAGAATTGCAGGGTGAAAATTTGCAGCCGCGCTTCCACTGGTGCAAATCACAACAGCGGGCAAGTTAGAAGCTTTAGAAATACCGAGTGCCAGAAATGCGGCACTTCTTTCATCAATTCTTGAATGCAATCTAACTCTGCCGGCTTGATGTGCACGGAAAAATGCCATAGTGATTGGCGCATTTCGTGAACCAGGAGCTACAACAACTTCTTTAACTCCATTCAAAATTAATTGGTCGACAATTACTTCAGCTAAAACCGTAGTTGGATTCATAATGATCCCAAACTGTAAACATCGGTGATTCTCTGATGCCACCAGATTTTTCGAGATTCACTTACCGAATACTTCTTTAGCTTGCCTAGATCAATTTCAACTTTTTCAACTTTAATTTTTCCATCTACTGGAAGAAGTGGATTGCTCACAACATCTCCTTCAAGTAAAGACACAGTTCCTAATCCAAATGGTACAGGTGCTTCATTTTTGCTTATAAGTTGAGTTGCAAGTGAAACTCCTGCCGAAATTCCGACACTACTTTCAAGCGCGCTAGATACAACGACTGGAATATCTACTTTTTCAATTAGTTGCAA
>CAYZBP010000054.1:0-5468 GCA_964476715.1 uncultured Bifidobacterium sp.
GGGTGGATCTCTGCCTTCATTACTTACTCCAATTACTTGATGGGGCTGGGTCGGCGCACTCTTTCGAGATCGTCGTGAACCAGGGGTGAAAAGGATACCGCCCCTCTAGGGGCAGTAGCAATTGCGCTTAAACCTCGCTTGTAGGCCCGACTGTGGTCTTCTGGATTTGCATCAAAAACTCCACATTGGACTTGGTGCCCTTCATCTTCTCAAGCAGAAGTTCCAGTGCTTGTTGAGAATCAAGTGCGTGCAAAACTCGACGCAATTTCCAAGTGATATTTAACTCTTCAGCACCCATAAGAATTTCTTCTTTACGAGTACCAGATGCATCAACATCAACTGCTGGGAAGATGCGCTTATCAGCTAAACGGCGATCGAGTTTAAGTTCCATGTTTCCAGTTCCTTTAAACTCTTCGAAAATAACTTCATCCATTCTTGAGCCAGTATCAACAAGGGCAGTCGCAAGAATAGTTAGCGAACCACCATCTTCAATATTACGTGCAGCACCAAAGAATTTCTTAGGTGGATACAAAGCAGCAGAATCGACACCACCGGAAAGAATTCTTCCGCTAGCAGGTGCAGCAATGTTGTATGCACGACCCAAACGAGTAATTGAATCAAGAAGGACAACTACGTCATGTCCTAATTCAACTAAGCGCTTAGCGCGTTCAATTGCAAGTTCTGCAACAGTTGTGTGATCTTCAGCTGGACGATCAAATGTAGAAGAAATTACTTCACCCTTAACAGAACGTTGCATATCTGTAACTTCTTCAGGTCGCTCATCTACAAGAACAACCATTAAGTGAACTTCAGGATTATTTTTTGTGATCGCGTTTGCGATTGCTTGAAGAACCATCGTCTTTCCGGCTTTTGGCGGCGACACGATTAGCCCACGTTGACCTTTTCCAATTGGTGCAATCAGATCGATAACACGTGTGGTCAAAATGTTTGGTTCTGTTTCTAAACGTAAACGATCTTGTGGGTAAAGCGGAACTAATTTGTTGAACTCAATCCGGTCTTTAGCCTCGTCTGGTTCCATTCCATTAATGGTGTCCAAGCGAAGCAGCGCATTAAATTTCTCACGACGCTCGCCTTCACGTGGTTCACGAACCGCTCCTGTAACAACATCTCCTTTGCGAAGTCCATATCGACGAACTTGTTGCATAGAGACATACACATCGTTAGGGCTTGGAAGATAACCACTTGTGCGAATAAATGAGAAGTTATCGAGGATATCTACTAAACCACCAACTGGAACTAAAACATCATCTTCGGAAATGACTGGTTCACGCTCTTCGCGTGGAGGACGGTTGCGATCACGGTTGCGATCACGATCACGATGACGGTCGCGACCACGATCACCACGGTCATTGCGGTTGTCGCGGTTGTCGCGGTCATTGCGGTCATTGCGGTTGTCGCGGTTGTCGCGGTCACCACGGTCATTACGATCGTTACGGTCACCACGATCATTACGGTCGCCGCGGCTATCCTCGCGGCTATCGCTAGAACTATCATTCCCAGGATTAGAGTTACCAGCTTTTTCAGCTGAACTTTCTTTCTCTGCTGAGCGCTCTTTGCGTGCAGGTTTTGCTGATGCAGCGCGATTAGCTGCTTGTAAATCACTAATTGCGGTAACAAGAGCAGCTTTTGGCATCTTTACAGCGCCATCAATTCCAAGTTGGACACCTACTTTGCGCAGCTCAGGAAGGAGCATCGCGCTTAGATCGCTCGCGGGTTTACGCGCGCGGGTTGAAGTTTCAGTCACATTTCCTCATTCATGGTATTCGGTTATTTGGTTATTTGGCTTATTAAAATTAAATAAGCACAGTTGGTTTGTTAATCGCTTTAGATATTCTTAACAATAAGTTTCGAGCTTTTCCGGATTTAACTTAAAACTTGGAGAGGTAAGAATTTTAAGCGAAGGTGATTTTTAATGCTTACTCGGGGCAATCCCGGCCGAGTAAGAGAAGCATATCACCCAGAAAAGGGCAGTTTTACAGCAAATACAGAAAAACAGAGCTAATTAGGAGCGTAAATATGGGCTCCGACTCGACTGATTCCCAGTATCTGAGTGGCAAATGAACTGCCTCCGGCACGGGCGATCTCTTGAGCGTCAGTAACTGAGCCAGTGTGTAACGCTAAAACAGTGGGTCCTGCCCCAGAAATAAAAGCAGCGACTCCAGCACTTCGTAACTTCTGCACGAGCACAAAAGATTTTGGCATTGCAGATTTACGAAACTCTTGATGGATTAAATCTTGAGTTGCTTCGTATAGAAATTCTGGCTTGTTGCTTAGAGCCTCAACCATTAAAGCACTACGAGCAATATTTGCAGTCGCATCTTTATACAAAACCTCATCAGGCAACATTTTGCGCGCACTCGATGTTGCAACTGCGCTTTCTGGGATAAAAGCAACTGCATTAATTCGATGATTAACTGTGATCGGAGTTGCCCGGCCAACACCACCTTCTAACCACGCAATAGTTGCTCCGCCATACAAAGCCGCAGCAACGTTATCGGGATGACCTTCCATCTCAGTTGCAATTGCAAGTAAATCTTGATCTGTTAAACGCTCTTGTCCTGAGATTACTAAAGCTCTTGCTAAGTAAAGTCCACCGATAATTGCACTTGAAGAGGAACCTAATCCTCGCCCGTGAGGAATCCCATTTAATGCACGTACCGATAATCCTCTTGGCTTTCCGCCCATATGATCAAAGGCGCGATTCATCGCTTTAATTACTAAATTCTTGTCATCTTTCCTAATCTCATCAGCACCTTCACCAGCAACTTGGATATCTAATCCAGATTCATCCGAAACTTGCGCTGCATATCCATCATAAATTTCAAGGGCTAGACCTAAACAATCAAAACCAGCACCTAAATTGGCACTACTTGCTGGCGTGCGAATAGTTACTGGTGTCGCGCGAAAAGTTGGTTTGCTTTGCATTATGCCAACTCAAGAACTTCGGCAGCTTTTGCAACATTTACTGGAATAACAATTGGTGCTGGTGCGCCATCAAGTGCCCACTGCACATCTTTGAGTCCGTTACCGGTAACTGTAATCACGATTTTTTTGCCTTTAGGTAATTGCCCTTCAGCTTTTGCCTTTATCAAACCAGCAAGACCAGCAGCAGAAGATGGTTCACAGAAAATTCCTTCACGCCCAGCAATCAAACGATATGCAGCCAAAATTTCTTGATCAGAAACAGCTCCGATCCGTCCACCAGAATCATCACGAGCAGCAACAGCCTGCTCCCAGGATGCTGGATTTCCAATTCGAATCGCAGTTGCAATTGTTTCAGGGTTTTTCACAACTTCATTGCGCACAATTGGCGCTGCGCCCTCTGCTTGGAATCCCCACATTTGTGGCAAAGTTTTTGAAATTTTATCTTTTTGATACTCCTGGTACCCCAGCCAATATGCAGTGATGTTTCCAGCGTTGCCAACTGGAAGTGCGTGAATATCTGGCGCAAAGCCCAGCGCATCAACGATTTCAAATGATCCAGTTTTTTGACCTTGAATTCGATATGGGTTAACTGAGTTAACTAATGCAACTGGATAATTTTCTGACAACTCACGGGCAAGAGTTAAGCAATCATCGAAATTTCCATCTACTTGTAAAATTTTTGCACCATGAATTATTGCTTGGGCTAATTTGCCCATTGCAATTTTCCCTTCCGGGATTAATACCGCAGGAATCATTCCAGCTTTGGTGGCATAAGCAGCAGCGCTTGCACTGGTATTTCCAGTTGATGCACAGATGACTGCACGTGCACCATCTTCGGCAGCTTTACTCATCGCCATTGTCATTCCCCGGTCTTTAAAAGAACCAGTTGGATTACAACCTTCTACTTTCACCCAAACTTCGTTGTCCAACATGTCGGAAAGAACGCAAGCGAAAACAAGTGGAGTTCCACCTTCTTGCAAAGTTACTACAGGAGTTTTTCGCGAAACTGGAAGGCGATGGCCGTACTCCTCAATTATTCCGCGCCAAAGATGCGCGTTGCTTGGTTTACCAAAGATCAATTGGCGCCTCCTTCGACTCTAATTACAGTTTCAACTGAACGAACCGTATCTAATTTTCGCAAATCAGCAACGGTGGCTGACAATGCCGAATCCATTGCAGAGTGAGTTACAACTATCAACTCGGCTTGTTCATCACTTCCGTCTTGACGAACTGTTTGGATTGAAACCGAATGTGCTGCGAATACTTGCGCAACTGATGCAAGTACTCCTGGACGATCTGTCACATTTAAGCGAATCAAATAACGGGTCAATGTTTCACCCATTGGTGCAATAGAACGTTCGGCATATGAACTTTCTTTAGGTCCAAGGCCGCCTAGAGCGCGATGACGAGCAACTGCTACCAAATCTCCGAGAATTGCTGACGCGGTTGGCTCTCCGCCAGCTCCACGACCATAAAACATTAGCTCTCCGGCAGATTTTGCTTCCACGAAAACTGCATTGAATGCATCTCTAACCGCAGCTAGTGGATGTTCTTTCGGAAGTAACGCTGGATGAACGCGTACTGCAATTCTTCCATCATCTGTTAACTGTGCGATTGCTAATAACTTAACAACATGGTTCATTTCACTCGCGATTCGAACTATGTCAGCAGATACTTCAGAGATTCCTTCGCGATAAACATCTGCTGCGGTTACTCGAGAATGAAATGCCAAACTGGCCAGAATTGCAGCTTTCGCTGCAGCATCAAAACCTTCAACATCAGCAGTTGGATCTGCTTCTGCATAGCCAAGTGCTTGAGCTTCTATAAGTGCACTTTCAAAAGATGCACCCGAGGCTGCCATTTTGCTAAGAATGTAATTGGTTGTTCCGTTAACAATTCCAATTACACGTTTAACTTGATCTCCGGCAAGTGATTCACGAAGTGGTCTAATAATTGGTATGGCGCCAGCTACAGCTGCCTCAAAGTAAATATCAACACCATTATCTGAAGCGGCTTCATAAAGTTCGGCACCATGTTGCGCGAGTAATGCTTTGTTTGCGGTAACAACTGATTTTCCATTTTTTAATGCCTGCAAAATCAGTGACCGTGCAGGTTCAATGCCACCCATCACTTCAATAACAATGTCGATCTGTGGATCGTTAACAATAGATTCCCCATCGCTGGTAACGCTTAGTCCAGAATTAGTTAGACCTGGACGCGATTTCTTCAGATCTTTCACAGAGATAGCAACTAGTTGTAATTGTGATCCAGAACGTGCCGCTAAATCGCTATTTTGCTCAACTAACAAACGGGCCACTTGTCCCCCGACAACGCCGGCGCCAAGCATTCCAACTTTTAGCAGGGGAGCATCAATTTGCGCACCTTTAGCTGAACTCATATGCACAGCCTACCGACCAACTTAACTCTCAGGAGTTGACCTCAAGATTGAGCAAGTCGGCCTCAGTTTCACGCCGCAAAATCACGCGCGCCTGGCCATTTTTTACCGCAATTACAGGTGGACG
>CAYZBP010000055.1:0-5395 GCA_964476715.1 uncultured Bifidobacterium sp.
GAGTTAGAGAAAATTGCACTAGCTGATCCAGCGATGGTTGAAGCACTTGCCGGCGCGAATATTGTGAAGATTATTACTCGTGCTCCAAAATTAGTGAATGTGGTTACTTCGTGAGAAAAATCGGAATTGTGACAGATTCAACTGCGTACTTGCCTGCAACAACAATTAAATTATTAGGAATCAGGGTTGTTCCGTTAATTGTTCAATGGAATGGCAAAAGTTATTTTGAAGCAGATCCAAATGCCACTGATGTGATTGATGCCCTCCGCAAGGGAGAACTGGCAACAACTTCACGACCAAATCCGGCGACTTTCTTATTGGCTTATCAAGAACTTGCTGCAAATGGTGCAAAAGAGATTATTAGTTTGCACATCTCTTCATCCATGTCCGGCACTTCTGATGCGGCCCGGATTGCGGCAAAAGATTCACCTATCCCGGTGCATGTAATCGACTCGCGCACCGTTGGAATGGCCCTCGGGTTTGGTGTAATTGCTGCAGCGCAAGCTGCTGAAGAAGGTTTAGATAGCCAAACAATTATCCAACGAGCGCAATTGCGTATGAAGGCCACATCTATTTTCTTCTCAGTAGCAAATTTAGAGAATTTGCGTAGAAGCGGTCGGATCAGCAGAGGTGCTTCTTTGTTGGCGACTGCTCTTGCAATTAGACCAATCCTCACCGTAGATGATGGCGAAGTCGTTGCAGTTGAAAGAGTTAGAACTGCTGCTAAAGCAATGGTGCGATTAGAGGAGATGGCAGTCGCGGCTACGGCCGGACGCGCCGTCGATGTTGCAGTTCATCATTTAGGAGCTCAATCTCAAGCGGAAGCAGTAGTCGCAAGACTTAGAAGCGTCCTAACTGGATTAGGGGAAGTCAGCAATACTGAAGTTGGTGCAGTAGTCGGAACCCATGTTGGCCCTGGTGCAATTGCAGTAGTAATCGCCCCTCGCGTTTAGTTAACCACAAGTAAAAATTATCTACATCTACAACTCTTACTGACTTTTCCCAAAATACTACTTTCTACAATTTGCAAATGCCCAAAATAGATACAGAGTTAATTTCGCGTCTACGTCAAATTCTTCCAGAATCAACAAATAAATTTAGAGTACATATAGAAAAGAAACATTTTGTTAGTGCATTGATTGTGATTTCAACTGGTGTAGTGCTAGCAATATTTTTACTATGGAGCGGGGGTGCTAAAGAGATTCCAAATGCCGCTGGAATCTCTTTGGGCACTGGAATTGAAGATGTAGAGAACAATCAAAGCGTTGACGAACCGGTTCAGATCAATAAATTTCTAGTAATAGATGTTGCAGGCAAAGTTAAAAGCCCAGATGTCTACGAATTACCGCAAGGTTCACGTGTTTTCGATGCCATCGAAGCTGCTGGTGGAGTGGCAAAAGGTGGTGATTCAAGCGGTGTGAATATGGCTCGATTACTTGAAGATGGCGAACAGATATACATAGAAAGCAGCTCAGGTTCAGGGCGATCTATTTCTTCGCCCTCGAGAGGTACGCGCGGTGGAAAAGTGAATTTAAATCACGCCAATTTATCGGAACTTGATGGCCTGCCGGGTGTTGGTCCAGTTTTGGCGGCTCGAATTGTTGAGTGGCGTAGCAAAAATGGAAACTTTAAATCTGTTGATGAGTTGCGCAGAGTTTCCGGAATAGGGGATGCGAAATTTAATGAACTTAAAGAGGTTGTTGTGGTTTGATAGGTACTCCTGATGCCCGGCTCTTACTCCCAGCGTCTGGGATTTGGGTTGGATGCGCCAGCGCTCAGTTATTTTATGGAACCCCTGCAACTATTTTATTGATTGCAACATTTGCAATCGCACTAATTTTCTTAATAAAGAGAAAGAGCTACTTCCTACAACTTTTCTGTGTAGCCCTTTTTCTGGGTGGGGTGATCACAGGGATTCACGAGGAAGCCCTCCATCGGGAGTTGTTTCTAAACTTTAAGGGTTCAAGTATCAGCGTTAACGGAGTTGTTACAACTGACCCACAACTTAGCAAATCTAAAATCCGTGGCGATTTTCGGGCCCCACAATCGGCTACTTTCTATCTTAGAACTAAGGAAGTTAATCGGCTGGCTATTCGTGTTCCAATTTTAGTTTCCACGGCTAGCGATGTTGCTAACCTCATTCCAGGAACCAAAATTGTTTTTTACGGAAATGTTTCTGATTACCGATTAAATAACGCATCTGCTTTTATTTTTGCCAAAAGCAACCTAAGAGTAATCAGCACGCCAAGTCGGATCTCTAAACTTACATTTCGGATGCGAAGTGCACTCCGAGATTGCGTGCAAGGTTTGCCAGCCGCAGCGATGGGCTTAATCCCTGGAATTGTTATTGGGGATCGTACATTTCAATCAGTTGAATTAACTACAAATATGCGCGCTACTGGATTGACGCATTTAACTGCAGTTAGTGGAGCAAATCTTGCGATAGTGGCTGCTTTGGTATTAGCGCTATGCCGAAGAGTCGGAGTAAAGGGACGTACCCTCTGGTTGATTGTTGCAATAGCGCTAGCTTTTTTCATCCTTCTAGTTAGGCCGTCCCCATCAGTCTTACGTGCGGCAGTTATGACAACAGTTGCCCTCACTGCTCGAGCGAGTGGAAATCAATCAGCGGCATTACCTTCCTTGGGAGTTGCAATTGGTCTCCTGCTGATTTTCAATCCATTTCTAGCGACTGATCCCGGTTTCGCTCTTTCAGTTTCGGCCACCGCTGGATTGCTACTTCTTGCTCCAAAAATTAAAAGTTACTTGATGAATTGTTTTTCTAAGCGGCTAGAGCTTTTGGCTGAAACGTTAGCGATTCCAATATCTGCAACAGTATTTTCATTACCAATTGTTGTTGCTATATCCGGACAACTTTCACTTGTGAGCGTATTTGCCAATTTAGTTGTTGCGCCGGTGATAGCCCCAATAACAATTTTTGGTTTTGTCATGAGTTTGATTTCTATTCCGCTTCCTCAAATTTCACATTTGTTAGGAGTTTTAATCGCACCATTTGCGATGTGGATTGCGGGGGTTGCAAATTTTTGTGCCGATTTACCTTTTGCGACTTTGCGATGGAGTAAAGGTTGGATGGGAGTGTTATCTCTAGTATTTCTTGCGATTGCTCTTCGGATAATTCTTTTGGTGTTACGGAATTATTCTTACCTTAAGTTTCCCATGATTTTAATTTTGGTGCTATTCATGATTTTTTCAACAACTAGATTTGGTTGGCCTCCAAAAGATTGGATTTTGGCAACTTGCGATGTTGGACAGGGCGATGGTGTCGTCCTGTCCTTAGGGTCAAATTCGGCGGTTGTAATTGACGTTGGGCCAGATCCAAATTTGATTGATAATTGTTTGCACGAGTTAAAAATTAACAATGTTGAGCTTTTAATTCTCACTCATTTTCACGCAGATCATGTGGAGGGGTTGCCAGGTTTACTCAACGGACGAAGAGTGGATCAAGTCTGGCTCACAACAGAGCCGACGCCCGCGGATGAATTCATCAGGGTGCAACAGTGGTTGGGAAGTATTCCGAGTGCTCAGATTTATCGTGGAGCAAAGTTTAAAAGTAAGTTGATTTCATTAGAAGTTGTTTGGCCGGATCAGAAACCAATTTTAGAATCTCCAGCAAATAATGCCAGCATTGCAATTGTGGGCTCTATTCATGGCCACTCATTTTTTTCAGCTGGGGATTTAGAATTAGCGGGCCAGGAAATGGTTTTAAATCGCATAACTGGGGGAGTTGAGATTTTAAAAGTGACGCATCACGGTTCTAAATTACAAAATGAAAAATTGGTCCAAACTCTTTCCCCAAAATTGTGTCTAATCAGCGTGGGTGCCGATAACCCGTATGGCCACCCAGCCCCAATTACGCTAGATCTACTGGGGCGCAACTGTGGTGCTACTGCGCGAACCGATCGCTCAGGTACGCTGACAGTTGTAGATAACCCCTTGCGGGTGGTTTCTACGCGAAAGAGTATTTGGAGGTGAGCATCTAAGTGTCAAAGAATCTAGTTTATTTGTGCATCGGAGCAGAACCAGTTTTGGCAGATCGGGCCGTTACAAAAATCCTAGAACCCTTAAAAGAAAAAGGGGCCATAAATACTCAGTTCGATGCACCTGCACTTGAAGTTGGACAATTTAGTGATGCGACTGCGCCATCTTTATTTTCTGGGCCGCGAGTTGTCACGATTCGCGATTTACAAGATTTAGAAGAAGATGCTCAAGGCGAAGTTCTTGCTTACTGTGAAAATCCAGATCCAGATATCACTTTGATTTTTATACACAAAGGTGGAGTCAAGGGAAAAGCTTTTTTAACTAAATTAAGAAAAGTTGGCATTACTGAAATAACTTGTGAGCCTTTGAAAAAAGATAATGAAAAAATAGATTTCTTAAAAACTGAAGCACTCACAATTGGCCGTAAGTTAACTCCAGATGCAGCTCGTGCACTAGTCGATGCAGTCGGAAGTGATTTGCGAGAAATGATTTCTGCACTTCACCAATTGAGTTCTGATTCGCAAGTTAGCGGAACTACTCCAATTACTGCAGACCAAGTTGCTGTCTTGTATTCAGGACGAGTTGAAGCAAGTGGTTTTGCAGTTGCCGATGCTGCTGTTGAAGGAAGATTAGGAGATGCGTTATTAGCTGCGCGACAAGCAGTTGATACTGGAACTGATCCAGTTGTTTTGGTTAATGCACTTGCCTCGGTCTTGCGGACGTTGGCAAAAGTTGGGGCCGCTGGACGAAGTGCAAAATCTTTTGAATTGGCCGGCGTTCTTGGATTGGCACCATGGCAGATCGATAAAGCCCGGAGGCAACTACCGGGATGGAATGGCGATGGAATCACCACCGCAATAACCGCGATCGCCCACGCAGACTCCCAAGTCAAAGGTGGGGGAAGTGACCCGATTTACGCTCTAGAAGTTGCTCTAGTGGCTGTGGCCGGCGCTAAAAACAGCTAGGAAAGCAGCTGATTTCGCTCAGTTTGAACCCCTTCGGGCTCCGCTGATACCCTTGCGCCTCTTAACTTCCCTAAGTTGAGATCAGATTTCAGATAGATCTGGATAATGAAGAGATAGGTGTTCGAACAGATGGCAAATATCAAGTCACAGATTAAGCGGATTGGCACAAACGAGAAGGCACGCATCAACAACAAAGGCGTTCGTTCTGCTCTTAAGAGTGCAATTCGTAAATTCCGCACCACATCTGCCGGAAGTGACAAAGCCATGACAACACAAGAACTTCGTGCTGCATCACGCGCACTAGATATTGCAGTTGCAAAAGGTGTAATTCATAAGAATCAGGCCGCGAACAAGAAGTCGGCGATGGCAAAGGCTGTCTCCCGCGCTAAGTAATTGACCCAGATCGGCTGATCTGCGCTCATGCCTGCCATTCC
>CAYZBP010000056.1:0-5376 GCA_964476715.1 uncultured Bifidobacterium sp.
TAACGCTCTAGAATTACCCAATGACCATTAACAGCGCGACTGCATATTTAGATAATGCAGCCACCACCGCAATGGTCCCCGAAGCTGTGCTGGCCATGAGTCAGCAGTTGGGCATAGTCGGAAATGCTTCAAGTTTGCATGCCGCAGGGCGAAGTGCCAGAAAAGTTGTAGAGGAATCTCGCGAAGCAATCGCTGATGCCGTTGGAGCATCTCCAAGTGAGGTGATTTTTACCGCATCTGGAACAGAGGCAAATAATTTAGCGTTAAAAGGTTTTTATTGGCATCGATTTGCAGAAGGTAGAAATTCAATCGTCACATCTCCAATCGAGCATCATGCGATTCTTGATCCATTGGAGTGGCTCGTAGAACATGAAAATGCAAATTGGCTTGAACTTGATGTTGATCAAGAAGGACAAGTAAAAGTTCAGGATGCAAAAGAGAAGATCGAAGCAGAAGCCAATTCAATTTCTTTGATATCAATCATGCATTCAAATAATGAAGTGGGCTCAATTCAACCAGTAGGTGAGATTGCGAAAATTGCAGCAGAGTTAAATCTTCCAATTCATACTGATGCAGTTCAAAGTTTTGGAAAAATTCCTTTAAGTTTTAAAGATTTAAATGTGACAGCCATGAGTTTGAGCGCACATAAAATCGGTGGACCCTTGGGCATCGGCGCTTTAGTGTTAAAAAAAGGCTTAGACCTAACTCCTGTCTTGCACGGCGGTGGACAAGAGCGAGATTTGCGTAGTGGAACTCTCGATACTCCTGCAATCGCTGGGTTCGCAGCGGCTGCAACACTTGCAATTACTGAACTTAACTCACGCGCTGCGAGAGTAAGTAAGTTGAGAGATCGATTAATTTCAGGAGTGCTCTCTAAAGTTGAAAATGTTTCGGTAAATGGAGCAAAAGATCATTTGCCGGGAATTGCACATTTTACTTTTGAAGGCGCTGAAGGAGATGCACTACTTCTCTTGCTAGATGCTCAAGGAGTTCAATGTTCAACCGGTTCTGCATGTAGCGCCGGTGTTCCTCGTCCAAGCCATGTATTGCTGGCGATGGGCATGAATGACAAGCGGGCTAAATCTTCACTTCGCTTTTCGATTGGTGCATCAACGACAGAAGCAGATATTGATTTAGTAATTTCCGTTATCGCGCCAGTTGTTGAACGTGCCAGAGCTGCAGGATTAGTATGAAAGTGATTGCAGCCATGAGTGGTGGCGTCGATTCGGCAGTTGCTGCGGCACGCGCTGTTGAAGCGGGGCATGAAGTAATTGGTGTTCATTTAGCGCTTTCATCAAATCCACAAAAGTATCGATCAGGTGCACGTGGTTGTTGCACAGTTGAAGATTCACATGATGCAAGACGTGTGGCAGACATAATCGGCATACCTTTTTATATTTGGGATATGGCCAGTGAATTTCACGAAGGCGTCGTTGATAATTTCATCTCAGAGTATTCAATTGGACGAACACCTAACCCATGTCTTCGCTGCAATGAAAAAATAAAATTTGCAGCTGTGTTAAATCGCGCTCGTGCCATGGGATATGAAAAAGTTGTCACTGGTCATTATGCAAAAGTTGTAGATTCACCAACCGGACCAACATTAAATCGCGCTAATGATCCGGAAAAAGATCAATCATATGTTTTGGCAGTTCTTACTCAAGATCAAATTGCTGGTGCAATGTTTCCGCTGGGAGATACGCATAAAGTAGATGTTCGTGCTGAAGCAGAGGCGCGCGGTTTTGCGTTAGCTCAAAAACCAGATAGCCATGACATCTGTTTTGTTCCATCTGGAGATAACGCGGGATGGTTACGAGAGCGACTTGGCAGTGAATCCGGATCAATTTTGGATGAAGATGGAAAAAAATTAGGTTCTCATAAAGGGGCTTACACCTACACGATTGGGCAACGAAAAGGATTAAACCTGACCGTTCCAGCAAATGATGGCTCACCAAGATATGTTTTGAAAATTGAACCGCTATCCAACACAGTGGTTGTTGGTTCACATGAAAAACTCGCAGTGAGTGAAATTTCAGGCAGTGAAATTAAATGGTGCGGACCAGTTCCAGGTAATGAATCACTTCGCGGATTTGCCCAAGTTAGAGCACATGGTCAAGCGCTACCTTGCTCCTACAAATTTGATGGTGAGAATTTAACTGCAACTCTAGATGAACCACTTTATGGTTTGGCCGCAGGACAAGCTCTGGTTATTTATGATGGTGATCGAGTTGTAGGTTCTGCCACAATTGACCGCACTGATCAGGCAATTGGTTCAATTAATGGCAGTTAATAGCAGCAATAATTCAGCAAGACGTCGTATAGAGCAATTGCGAGAAGAGATTACTGAACATCAATTTCTGTATTACGTAATGGATAGCCCGAAAATTAAAGATGCAGATTTTGACGTACTTTGGAATGAATTGTTAAAACTAGAAGAAGCTAATCCTGAGTTAAGAAGTGAGAGTTCTCCAACTGTTGCTGTGGGTGGTGGATTCTCAACTCAATTTACTCAAGTAGATCACCTCAATCCAATGATGAGCCTAGACAACGTTTTTGATACCGAGGAGTTGGATTCATGGCTTGAGAAAACGGAGCGAGATTTTGGAAAAAATGAGATCAAGTGGCTTTGTGAATTAAAGATAGATGGCCTGGCAGTGAACTTACTTTACGAAGATGGAAAGTTGATTCGTGGATTAACTAGGGGAAATGGCACAACTGGCGAAGATGTAACACTCAACGTCAAGACAATCAAAGGAGTCCCACATCAATTAAGTGGAAAGAGTTTCCCAAAGATAGTAGAAGTTAGGGGAGAGGTTTATTTCCCGTTAAAAGAGTTTGCTGAGTTAAATGCGAGCATCGAAGAATCAGGTAAAGCACCTTTTGCTAACCCTCGTAATGCTGCCGCAGGTTCGCTACGCCAAAAAGATCCAAAAGTAAGTGCAGCCAGACCGTTGAGAATGTTGGTGCATGGTTTCGGAAAAGTAGACGGTGTGGAATTTGCTACTCAAAGTGATGCATATGCAGCATTCAAAGAGTGGGGTTTGCCAACTAGTGATCAAGTTAAAGTATTTAACAAAGTTAGTGAGATCAAAAAATATATTGATGGACATTTAGATCATCGCCACGACTTACAACATGAGATTGATGGCGTTGTAATTAAAGTTGATCAAGTCGAGATACAAAATAAACTTGGATTTACTTCACGCGCTCCTAGATGGGCGATTGCATATAAGTATGCACCTGAAGAAGTTGTCACAAAATTGCTAGATATTCGAGTAAGTGTCGGACGAACTGGACGGATTACTCCTTTTGCATTTATGGAACCAGTAAAAGTTGCCGGTTCCACAGTGTCGCAGGCGACTTTGCACAATCAAGAAGAAGTAATAAGAAAAGGGATTTTGATTGGTGATTACGTAGTTATTCGCAAAGCCGGGGATGTGATCCCAGAAGTACTTGGTCCAGTTCTTGCAAAACGTGATGGCTCGGA
Source organism: uncultured Bifidobacterium sp. (assembly GCA_964476715.1). Lineage (GTDB taxonomy): Bacteria > Actinomycetota > Actinomycetes > Nanopelagicales > Nanopelagicaceae > UBA3012. The sequence goes on from CAYZBP010000056.1 coordinate 3,488, forward strand.
GCGCACATTTGTAATGCCAAATATTTGCCCAGACTGTGGAAGTAAATTAAAAGCAATCTCAGATGGAGATGTGGATATTAGGTGTGTGAATAGTCGAAGTTGCCCTGCTCAACTTCGTGAGCGACTTTTCTATATTGGTTCACGTTCTGCACTGGATATAGATGTGCTTGGTTACGAGGCTGCAAGTGCTTTGCTTGCTGATGGAATCTTGAAAGATGAGAGTGGACTTTTTGCAATAACTCTTGCCGATCTTTCAACATCTGAATTTTTCACAAAAAAAGATGGAACTCTTGGTGCTATTGCTGAACGGTTTATCACCGCTCTTGCAGAGGCTAAATCAAAACCTTTGTGGCGAGTAATTGTTGCCCTGTCCATAAGACATGTGGGTCCTACAGCGGCACAATCGTTAGCACGCGAGTTTGGTTCTTTAGAAGCAATTGAAGCAGCGTCCGTAGAAAAATTGGCAGATATCGATGGAGTTGGTCCGACTATTGCAGCAGCGATCGTGGATTGGTTTAAAGAGGATTGGCATCGCGAGATTGTAAAAATGTGGAAAGTGGCAGGGATAGGCCAACACCATCAAATTAGTGAATTGGCCCAAACCATTAGCGGTCTTTCTATCGTGGTTACTGGTTCGCTAACCGGATTTACCCGCGATGGAGTCAGTCAGGCAATCACCGATAGGGGTGGCAAAGCAACCAGTTCGGTTTCGGCAAAGACAGATTACGTAGTGGTTGGAGATGCCCCGGGTTCCAAATATGCCAAGGCCCAAGAATTAGGGGTGCCAGTCCTTGATGAAGCACAGTTTGTTAAATTGCTAGAGGGCGGAAAAGCTGCGCTTGGGGAATAGGATATGAGCATGATTTTACTTTCTGAGGGACGCGAACTACCTGCCCCACCTATTGCATTTGGCTTGATTGGTTTTGGAATTCTTTCGCTACTTCTTTATTTTGCGATGCGGATAGACAAGGATCACTAATTCCTAAAATTGCAATTTTCGGCGGAACTTTTGACCCGATTCACCGAGGCCATCTGCATGCAGCCGAAGTAATTTTAAATCAAGATCTAGTTTCTAGAATCTTCATGATCCCAGCCGGAAATCCTTGGCAAAAAGAAGGTCAATTAGTTGCTACTTCTGCTCAACGGTTAGAGATGTGTCGACTAGTGACAGCCGGGAATCCGAAAATCGAAGTTTTAGATATCGAAATTAATAGAAGCGGACCAACTTATTCAATCGATACCGTAATGGAACTTGAGAGAATTTATCCAGGATCCGAGTTTTCACTTGTGCTTGGAACTGATGCATTAAGAAATATTCAAAGTTGGCATCGTCTTGATGAGTTGATTGAAAAAGTTGAGTTTTTACAATTGTTAAGAAGTAGTGAGAGCCTTAATGAAGCAGAACTTCCAGCGGGGATTGAAGTAAACCTTGTTCAAGGGGCTATGTTAGATATCTCATCTACATTAATTCGTGAAAAAGTTGCGAAAAGTGAAGATGTTTCTGAATTAGTAGATGCAAAAATTTTAGATTTAGTGAAAGGGATTTATGGCGCTTAGTACTCAAACGATCAAAGCGGCAGCTGTGGCGGCCCGTGCTGCTGATGAAAAATCTGGTAGCGACATAGTTGCGATGGATTTATCAAATCAGTTGATCCTCTCAGATGTTTTCTTGCTTGTATCTGGCGCAAATGATCGACAGCTCAAAGCCATATCCGATGAAATTGAACGTCAACTCTCATTTGTAGGGGAAAAAGTAATTCACCGTGAAGGTGGCGGAGATTCTTCGCAATGGTTGCTCTTGGATTATGGTGATTTAATTGTTCACATACAAAGCAAAGAGATGCGTACTTACTACGCTCTTGACAGACTATGGGGAGATTGCCCAATCA
>CAYZBP010000057.1:0-1822 GCA_964476715.1 uncultured Bifidobacterium sp.
AGAAAATCTCTGGCACCTTCGGGTGTTGATCGAGTCAAGTACGGTGTTTCAATATCTAGAAAGCCTTCGCTTTCCATGACAGAACGAATGGTCGAAGTAATTTTTGAGCGCAATCTCAATGCTGCTGCTGGTCCTTCGCGTCTTAAATCCAAGTAGCGATACTTCAGACGCACTTCTTCATTTGCATCAACACGTTCGCCGCTGTCAATCGGAAATGGCAATGGTGCTGCTTCGCTTAAAACAGTTAATTGATCACAGATAATTTCAATTGCCCCAGTTGGCACATTCTCATTTGCGTTGCCATCGGGCCGTAGCGAAACTTTTCCGGTGACGCTAATGCACCATTCTGCTCTTAAGGCGCCGGCAACATTTTCATCATGAATCACAATTTGCGACCATCCGGTGGCATCTCTTAAATCAATAAAGGCAACTCCGCCATGATCGCGACGTCTGGCAACCCAACCGGCCAAAGTGACGGTCTCTCCTGCGTTGTGGGCAGTTAATTGCCCAGCCCCATGTGTGCGTATCAAAATCTTGCCTCGCTTGAATTTCTCTTCACTTTAAGAAGTCGACTATCTCGCTAAGCCTAACTGATACAACAGCACCGTCGCTCATGTGTTTAATCTCTGCTTGTCCAGAAGAAATCTCATCTTCACCTAAGACCGCCAGATATTTAGCGCCAGACTTATCTCCACTTTTCATGGCACCTTTTAGACCGCGTTCACCAAAAGCCATATCGCAGCGAATTCCTTGATTTCTTAAATTCATTAAGAGTTCGATGGCAAATTTACGTGCTTCTTCCCCCAATGGAACTATGTAAAGCGAAAGTTGCGTAGCGGGTAACAACGCAATTCCTTCTGCTTCACAGGCAAGCAATACTCGATCTACACCGATCCCATAACCGATGCCTGACAAAGATTGACCGCCAAGTTTTTCCATCAAACCGTCGTAACGTCCGCCGCCACCAATTCCGGATTGGGCACCAAGTTTGTGATGTACAAATTCAAAAGTTGTATGTGTGTAGTAATCCAGACCGCGAACTAATTTAGGGTTTTCGATGTATTTGATTCCCAACTTTGTTAGCCCGTCTTTAACGGCTAAGTATCTTTCTTTCGCATCTTGGGTCAGGTAATCCAAAATAACTGGCGCATCTTTTAGAGCCGTAATCATTTCTGGACGTTTGTCATCCAGTACCCGCAACGGGTTAATTTTTGCCCGCTCACTTGTGGCTTCATCAAGATCTATTTTCTGCAAGAAATTAACTAAAGCTTTTCTGTGTGCATCTCTTGATGGTTTATCCCCTAGAGAATTTATGTGAACTTCATAATCTTTTAACCCTAAAGTTGTAAATGCTTGCACTGCTAAAGAGATAACTTCGACGTCAATCAGTGGGTCATCTCCCCCAATTGCTTCAACACCAACTTGATAAAACTGTCGATACCGCCCGGCTTGCGGACGCTCTGCTCTAAAGAAAGCACCGGAATACCAAACCTTGACCGGAAGTTGGCCGCGATCCAATCCGCTTTCGATAACTGCGCGCATCACACCTGCAGTACCTTCGGGACGCAATGTAAGTGAACGATCTGCGCGATCTGTGAAGGTGTACATCTCCTTGCTCACGACATCAGTTGATTCACCAACTCCACTTGTGAATAAACCAGTATCTTCAAAGAGTGCGGTTTCCATTAATTGATAGTTAGCTAAACGTGCAGGTGCGATTAATTTCTCGCGCACCAATTCGAAATTCGCAGACTCTGGAGGTAAATACTCTTTAACACCTTTAGGTACTTGGAACTTCATTACAACTTCCCAATGGCTGCGG
>CAYZBP010000057.1:1832-5374 GCA_964476715.1 uncultured Bifidobacterium sp.
TCTCTTCGCCATGTCCAGGTAGAACGCGCAATTCATCGGCTAGTGGCCAGATTTTATGCATCAACGTCTCCTGCATCTGTGCGTGAGATCCGGTTGGCAGATCGGTTCTGCCAATAGAGCCGGCGAACAAAACATCGCCGGAAATCAAAATCTCATTGTTTATATGACAGAGGATAGAACCTGCAGTGTGTCCAGGGGCGTGAACAAAGCGCAGATTCAGTCCGGCAATTTCAATCTCACTTCCATCGCTCAATTCCAGGACCTGATCTGGCTCCACAAAGGTTTGCCCTTGGGTTAAGGATTTACTCTCCCTCGATAAGGCGTACTCCGGATGTTCTAGTAAAACCCGATCCGCGCTGTGAATCATCGCCGGAACTCCGACCTTTGCACATAAAGGCGTAACCGAGAAGGTGTGATCCAGATGGCCATGTGTCAACAAGACCGCTACTGGCTTGAGATTGTGCTTAGCCGCCCGTTCCAAGATCGCCCCACTCAGATCTGGATCCCCAATTCCTGGGTCCACAATCAATGCCTCATTGCCTTTTCCGGTAGCGATAATCCAGGCATTTGTCGCAAATGCCTTAGCCACAACAACGCTTACCAGCACAGATTCTCCATTTTCACAGCAGGGTTTGGGGGTTTGTTAAGGCTACCGGTAGCGTGTCCTCCCTGTCCCCAAAAGTTCCAGTCACCCGAAAAATAGCGAGCCGGACTAGCCTCAATTAATTGGTTGATCAGGTGGCGCGCAAAGAGAGTAAAGGAGATTTACCTTGAGCGAGAATGAAGGATTAATTTCAGCCGCAAGTGCCCTCATTGGAGATCCCGCCCTCTTTGGTCGAGTTGGTGAAGATGGAACAGTTTATGTTTGGACCGCAGCCGGTGAAAAACCAGTCGGCTCCTACCCTGGCAAAAGCCCAGAAGAAGCATTGCAATACTTTGTCCGTAAATTCGAAACTCTGGCATCTGAAATCGCATTAACTGCTGCTCGGATTCGCAGCGGTGCAATTCTCCCTCAAGATGGTGAAATCGCAGTAGCAAAATTGCGCGAAAGCATTGCCACAATTAACGCAGTCGGAGATTTAGCCGCACTTGCAGTAGCCGTCGATCAGATTCCGCCGCTAATCGATCAACAAAGACAAATTTATGCTGCCAAAAAAGCAGAAGAAGCAAATGCTCGCGCCGCAGCTCGTAACGAGGCAAAGATTGCCAAAGAAGCGATTGTTGTGGAAGCTGAAAGTATTGCTGACAAAGATTCTTGGAAAGTTACTGGCGATCGTCTCAAAGAGTTACTTGATCAATGGAAAGTCCTTCCTCGAATCGACAAAGCCAGTGATGAGCAACTTTGGAAAAGATTCTCTATTGCCCGAAATGGTTTTGACCGACGTCGTCGTGCACACTTCGCCAAATTGGTTGCCGAGCAAAGCACAATTGCTTCAGCTAAAGAGAAAATTGTGGCCGAAGCCGAAACCCTTGCCACTTCACGTGATTGGGTCACAACCGCTCGCCGCTTTAGTACTTTGATGCAAGAGTGGAAAACTTCTGGCCGCGGACAAAAGAAAAGTGATGATGCACTGTGGGAGCGCTTCCGCGCCGCCCAAGAATCATTCTTTGCTGCAAAGAAAGCCGATTTAGAGCGTCGTGAAAACTCTATGGGTGCGAACTTAGCCAAGAAGGAAGAGATTGCTAAACAAATTGAGGCTTTGCTTCCAATCACGGATTTCGCTACCGCTAAAAAGAGTTTCCGCGATCTACTTTCTCAACTTGAAAAAGTTGGACAGATCCCACGTGACAAGAGAGATGCTCTTGAAATCAGAGTTGGGGCGGTCGAAAAAGAGATTCGCATTCTCGATGAAGAACATCGTCGCAAAACTGATCCAGCCGCAAAAGCCCGTGCTACTGATGTCGTGCGTCAATTAACTGAGGCTATTGAAAACTACGAAAAGGTTGCAGCCAAAGCAACTGCAAATAATGATGTCAAGCGTGCAGCAGATGCTTTGGAATCAGCAGAGGCTAGACGTAGTTGGCTTGCTGAGGCCCAAAGATCTCTTGATGAGTTTTCTGCTTAATTGTTTGTGATTCTGTAAACGTCATAAACACCATCAACAGTTCTCACCGCACGCAATACATCCTCTAAATGAGTGGCATCTGCCATTTCAAAAGTGAACCGCGATATCGCTACTCGGTCGCGAGTTGTTGTTACTGAAGCACTCAAAATATTTACTTGCGAATCCGACAACATCTTGGTGACATCAGATAACAACCTTGCGCGATCTAAAGCCTCAACTTGGATGTTGACTAAGAAAAGCGATAGCGCTCCTGGTGTCCAAGAGACAGGTAAAAATCGCTCAGGTTGAGTGCGCTGTAAGTCATCCACATTTGTGCAATCAACTCTATGAATTGATACACCGCTGGCTTTGGTTATAAATCCAGCAATCTCATCCCCCGGAACTGGCGCACAACAACGAGCCAACTTCACCAAAAGATCTTTGGCCCCAACTACATCAACACCAGCGCTGCGCCGGTTAGTTGTAGAAGCCGGATTTGCAAGCAAGAAATTGTGGTCGTTGTGTTCATGCTCATGTTCATCTGAACCCAATGATGAAATCAGTTTTTCCACGATTGATGCTGCCGATACATGTCCATCTCCTACTGCCGCATAAAGTGAAGTGATGTCTAGATACTTCATCTCATGCGCTAATTCCAGGAGTGCATGACCGGTCAGAATCTTTTGCAAAGGCATGTCCTGTTTTCGCAGTTGCCGGGCAATCGATTCCTTGCCAGCGTCAATTGCTTCATCTCTTCGTTCTTTGGAGAACCAAGCCTTAATTTTTGAGCGAGCACGTGGACTTTTTACAAAATTTAACCAATCGTGACTTGGACCTGCGCTCTCTGATTTATTTGTCAAAATTTCAACGACATCGCCGTTGACCAATGGAGTGCCTAAGGTGACCAGTTTTCCGTTTACTTTTGCACCTATGCACCGTCGCCCAACTTCAGTATGAACTGCGTAAGCAAAGTCAACCGGAGTTGATCCAGAAGGAAGAGCCAAAACACTTCCCTTTGGCGTAAAGATAAAAACCTCAGGTGTTCCAAGATCAAACCTTAAGGATTCCAAAAACTCTTCAGCATCTTTTGTCTCTTGTTGCCATTCATGTAATTGCTTTAACCAGGCCATGTTTGCATCGGAATTAGCCCCAGCCATTTCGTCATTGCTCTTGCCTTTTTTATATTTCCAGTGCGCAGCAATTCCGAACTCGGCGCGTGCGTGCATATCTTTGGTTCTAATTTGAATTTCGACGGCTTTACCTTCTGGTCCAATAACGGTTGTGTGCAGAGATTGATAAAGATTGAATTTAGGCATTGCGATGTAATCTTTAAATCTGCCGGGAACTGGATTCCAATGTGCATGGATTGCACCTAGCGCTCCATAACAATCTTTAACATCCTCTACTAATACTCGCACTCCAGTTAAATCATAAATCTCATTAAACTCGCGTCCGCGCATCACCATTTTTTGATAGATCGAGTAATAATGTTTGAAG
>CAYZBP010000058.1:0-5322 GCA_964476715.1 uncultured Bifidobacterium sp.
AGCCTTAACGATTCCGATCACACGTGTAATTGCTTTTGGACCGATACCTGATCCGGTGCAAGCACCACCTGCAGTTGGATTACTTGATGTTACGAATGGATAAGTTCCGTGATCAACATCGAGCAAAGTGCCTTGTGAACCTTCAAGCAAAACTGTTTTGCCAGCTTTTAATGCTTTATCAAGCAATAAAGAAGTATCTGCAACATACGGACGCAAAATTTCAGCGTATGCCAAGTACTCTTCTAAAATTTCTGCCACTGACATATTTTTTCTGTTGAAAACTTTTGTTAAAACTTGATTCTTATCATTTAAAGCACCTTCTAATTTTTGTTCCAAAATAGAACGATCAAATAAATCTTGAACCCGAATTCCGATTCGACTTATTTTGTCGGCATATGCCGGGCCAATTCCACGACCGGTTGTACCTATCTTTGATTTACCTAAAAATCTTTCTGAGACTTTATCAATAGTGCGATGATAAGGAGTAATTAAGTGCGCATTAGTACTAATTACTAATTTTGAAGTATTGATTCCTCTTGCATCTAATCCACGAATTTCATCTAAGAGAACTGCAGGGTCTATGACAACTCCGTTGCCAATTACTGGAACCACATTTGGGCTAAGAATTCCTGAAGGTAGCAAGTGAAGGGCATATTTTTCACTGCCAATTACAACAGTGTGCCCTGCGTTATTTCCACCTTGATATCGCACTACATAATCGACGGTATCTCCGAGTAAATCTGTGGCTTTGCCTTTTCCTTCATCGCCCCACTGTGCTCCGACAAGAACAATTGCTGGCATTTTTAGCCTTTCTCTTCGAGATCTATGTCTAGTGGATTATGCGATTAAGGAAGTGCCGGTTGAGCGAAGATCTTCACAAGCACGAACCACGCGAGCGGCCATTCCTGCTTCTGCTTGCTTACCCCAGGCTCGTGGGTCGTACATTTTTTTGTTTCCAACTTCTCCATCAATTCGAAGTACACCATCGTAATTTTTCATTACGTGATCAACCACTGGTCTGGTGAACGCATATTGAGTATCGGTGTCGATGTTCATTTTCACTACGCCATAATCAAGTGCTTCGCGAATTTCACTTAACAACGAACCGGATCCACCATGGAAAACTAAATCAAATGGTTTTGAACCTGCAGCTAAACCTTTTTTAGCTATAACTGCATCTTGAAGAGTCTTCAAGATTTTCGGTTGCAACACAACATTGCCTGGCTTGTAAACTCCGTGAACGTTTCCGAAAGTTGCGGCTAGTAAATATCTTCCGCGTTCGCCTAACCCGAGAGTCTCAACTGTAAGCAAGGCATCTTCTGGATGTGAATAAAGCTTTGCATCATGCTTGGCTTCAATCCCATCTTCTTCGCCACCAACTACACCAATTTCTAATTCAAGAATTGTCTTTGCTGCTACAGATTTATCGAGCAACTCATTTGCGATTTTCATATTTTCACTCAGAGAGACTGCTGAGCCATCCCACATATGTGATTGGAATAGCGGAGCATTACCAGATTTGATTCTTTCGATTCCAAAATCAAGAAGTGGACGCATAAATCCATCAAGTTTTTCTGCTGGGCAATGATCAGTATGTAAAGCAATATTTACTGGATAATTTTTTGCAACGATGTGTGCAAATTCGGCGAGCGCTACTGCTCCATCAACCATGTGTTTCACAGTTGATCCGGATGCGTATTCCGCGCCGCCCCAAGAAAATTGAATAATTCCATCTGATTTTGCTTCAGCAAAACCACGAAGTGCCGCAATAAGTGTTTGCGATGAAGAAACGTTGATTGCCGGGTATGCGAATGCGCCTGATTTTGCGCGATCTAACATCTGGTTATAAATCTCAGGACTGGCTATTGGCATTTTGCGCTCCTCGGTCTTCACAACTTATTTGATAAAGGTGTAAATCTGGGCTAATTTCTAGAGTTGCTAGAAGTATCTACCCGAGGCTTACGCCCAATCTTTACACACCTTTGACCCCGGCGATAATTAACGCGCTAACCTCAACCTATGGGAATCTTCGACCCGCAGGAGATCGTTTCGACCCTGGGTCTATTAGGGGTTTTAGGCACACTTTTCGTTGAAACTGGCTTACTTATCGGCTTGGTCCTCCCAGGTGATTCTCTGCTTTTCGTCGCTGGGATTGCCGCCTCGGGTTCGGCGCTTAGCGCGGTAGGTGTCCAGTTATCCCTTCCATTGCTGCTCCTATTCGCACCAGTTGCAGCTTTCTTGGGAACTCAAACCGGTTTCCTTATTGGCAGACGTTATGGCCGCGCATTATTCAATCGTCCTGATGGAAAAATTTTTACCGCTGCAAAAGTTCATCACGCTGAAGAGTGGCTACACAAATATGGTCCATTTAAAGCGATGATGCTTGGCAGATTTATTCCAATCGTACGCACATTAATGCCGCCACTTTATGGAATGTTAAATCTGAGCACTAAGAGATTTTCCTTGTTGAATCTAATTAGTTCGATCCTGTGGACTGATGGAGTTTTATTACTTGGTTATATTCTGGGTGAAAGAGTTAAAGGTTCAGTTGATAAATACTTGTTGCCCATAATTGGTTTAGTAATTGTTGTAAGTTTTATTCCAATTGCAATCGAAATTATCAAAGCTAGAAAGAAATCTAGTTAAGACCTAACTCGCTTAATGTATACGCAGTTAAGTATTTAAGATTAGCGCCACTAACTTTTGGTCCAGCGCCACGATCGACAATCACTGCAACAGCAACAACAATTGCGCCGGCTTCTTTTAATGCTTCAACCGCGGTTAAAACTGAATCGCCTGTCGTAGAAGTATCTTCTACTGCAAGCACTCGACGTCCTTTTACATCAGGACCTTCGATTCTGCGTTGCAAACCATGTTGCTTCTCAGCTTTGCGAACCACAAATGCATCTAACTTGCGTCCCCGTTTTGAAGCTGCGTGCAACATCGCTGTTGCCACCGGATCTGCGCCAAGTGTTAATCCACCAACAGCATCAAATTCTAAATCAGCAGTTAAATCAAGCATTACTTCGCCTACAAGTGGCGCTGCAACTGCATCAAGTGTTACTCGACGAAGATCGACATAATAATTAGCTTCTTTACCTGAGGAAAGAATTACTTTTCCGTGGACAACTGCTTTGTTTTTGATTTCGGCTAAAAGCCCATCGCGAGAATTCATGGGGTAATCCTATTTATTTTCATCACTCCAAATGACAATGTTCTGTTTTTCTCTTCTGGCAAGTCCTTTAGGTGGATTTGCAGCCAATAGCGCATCTACTTCCACACGTAATTGTGCGACCTCATTCCCAAGTTCTGAAACCGTGGCTTCGAGTTCCATGATCTTTGAGATGCCGGCAAGATTTATCCCATTGCTAGCTAATTTTTGAATATTACGTAAAACCAAAATATCGCGGAGCGAATAACGTCTTCCACGTCCGGCAGTTCGACCCGGTGAAACTAAACCAAGTCGGTCATATTGCCGCAAAGTTTGTGGATGCATTCCAGCAAGTTCTGCCGCAATTGAAATCACATAAACCGGAAGTTCTTCACTAACTCCCTCTACCTCTGGTTGATCGCTCATGAGCGAGCCGCCTTAATGAAATCCACTCTTGGGTCCGCGCCTTTTGTAGCGGCGGCGTACTCTTCAAGTGCGGCTTTGGCTTTCCCATCAATACGTTGCGGAACAGTAATTTCAATACTTACTAATAAATCCCCAGCAGTTCCTTCTTTACGCGCAACCCCACGACCTTTTACTCGCAGAGTTTTTCCATTTGCACTACCAGCGGGCAAGCGAAGGGTTACTTCTTCGCCATTTAGTGTTGGAACATTTACATCGCCACCTAGAGCTGCTTCGGCAAAAGTTACTGGCAATGTAATTAATAAATTGTCATCGCGTCTTGAAAAGATCGGATGACCCTGAACATTTACAGTGATAAATAAATCTCCAGCGCCAGCTTCTCCTGGTGTTCCTTTACCTTTTACTCGGATCCGTGCGCCATCAGTTATTCCAGCAGGAACACGTGCTGTGACTGGACCACTTTGAGTTGAAAATGAAAGTGTGGTGCCAGCTATTGATTCGCGAAAAGAGATTGTGGCGTTTGCTTGTAAATCTTGACCACGTCGTGGTCCACGTCTTTGGTTTGCACCAAAGAGATTTCCAAAAATATCACCAAGGTCACCAAAGCCTCCGGCATTAAAGTCTCCGGCATATCCAGCACCAGGTATTCCACCTTGTTGAAATAAGGATCGCGCTTGATCATATTCAGCACGTTTCTTATCGTCGGAGAGAATGTCATAGGCCTCAGAAACTGCTTTGAAGCGTTCTTCTAAAGTTTTATCGCCTTTTGTTTTATCTGGGTGAAACTCTCGGGCTTTTTTGCGGTACTCCGATTTTATTGTTGCAGCATCAGCTTTTTTGTCCACGCCAAGGATCGCATAAAAGTCTTTCTCGTAAAGATCTTTGGCGGCCACTTAAATCTGCTCGACTATTCTGGATCTGTCACGGTTACGCGTGCAGGGCGTAGTACGCGCTCTTTATATTTGTAACCTTTTTGCAAAATTTCTGTTGCGGTCACTTCGCTGACCTCATTAGAAGTTAAGTGCATTAATGCTTCGTGAATTTGTGGATCAAATGGTGTGTCGGCTTCACCAAATTTAACTAAGCCGATTTTTGAAACAGCATTTTCAATTTGATCAGCGACTGATTTGAAGCCACCCTCTAATTCACCATGTGTGCGGGCACGATCTAAATCATCAAGAATCGGCAACAGCTCATGAAGCACAGAAGCAACAGCTAACTCATGGGCGACCGCACGATCTCTATCAACTCGCTTCCGATAATTGGAGTAATCGGCTTGGAGGCGTTGTAAATCCTCAGTCAAAACCTGTTCAGCACTTTTAGTGCTTACTTCGGTTTGTGGTTGAGAATCAGTGGAGTCGACATTTTCATCGACTCCACTTTCATCAGTTACTACTGAATCACTCATGCCTCTTCAACAATCTCAGCATCTTCAACACCGTCATCAGCTTTAGGAGCTTCTGCGGCTGTAGCTGCATACATTGCTGCACCTAATGTCTGGCTAATTGCAGCGACTTTCTCAGTTTCAGTTTTGATAGCTGCTGTGTCGTTTCCTTCTAGCGCTTTCTTCAAATCTACAAGAGCGGCTTCAACTTCAACTTTCTTCTCTGCTAATTCACCTTCTGCAAATTTATCTGCGTTATCGGCGATGAATTTTTCAGTTTGGTACACAAGTGAATCTCCGGCATTGCGCACTTCTGCTTCCTCACGACGAGTGCGATCTTCTTCTGCGTGTGATTCCGCTTCAC
>CAYZBP010000059.1:0-5111 GCA_964476715.1 uncultured Bifidobacterium sp.
AAAGTTACAAATTAGGTGTTCCACAAGCGCCACTTAAAAAAGGTGAAAAAACTTCGAAGACCGGAACCAAAGTAACTTTTTGGGCATCTGAAGAAATTTTTGAAACTACAGTTTATTCTTTCGAAATTCTTTCAACTCGTTTTCGCGAAATGGCATTTCTAAATCGCGGCATGACCATAACTTTGCGCGATGAGCGCGCGGGACATGTTGATGAAAAAGGCGAACCGATTCATGTAACTTACAAATATGACGGTGGAATTTCAGATTTCGTAAAACATTTAAATTCAACAAAAGGTGAATCACACAAAAGCATTATTGCTTTTGATTCAGAGGATGTTAAAGCTCAGTTATCACTTGAAGTTGCAATGCAATGGAGCATTGGTTACACCGAATCGGTTTATACCTTTGCAAATACCATTAACACACAAGAGGGCGGAACGCACGAAGAAGGCTTCCGTACTTCACTTACATCAATCGTAAATAAATTTGGTGAAGAGTGGGGATTAATTCGCAAGAAGGAAGATCGCTTAACAGGTGATGATGTGCGTGAGGGTCTAACCGCAATCGTTTCCATTAAATTAGGCGAGCCTCAATTCGAGGGGCAGACCAAAACAAAATTAGGAAATACTGAAGCGAAATCATTTACTCAAAAAGTTGTGCACGAAAGATTGGGTGCTTGGTTTGAGACAAATCCAAGCGAAGGTCGCGATGTAATTCGCAAATGTATTGATGCTGCAACAGCTCGAGTTGCTGCACGTAAAGCACGTGAGCTTTCAAGATCACGAAAAGGTTTGCTTGAAGGTCGCGGAATGCCTGGAAAATTAGCGGATTGCCAATGGACAGATCCCAGTAAGTGCGAGCTTTATATAGTTGAGGGCGATTCTGCCGGCGGTTCCGCGAAGGGTGGCCGTGATTCAAGGTTCCAAGCAATCTTGCCGATCCGTGGAAAAATTCTTAACGTTGAAAAGGCGCGCATCGACCGAGTCTTGCAAAACAATGAAGTGCAAGCATTAATCACTGCACTAGGTACTGGCGTGCACGATGAATTTGATATCGCAAAACTTAGATATCACAAGATTGTGTTGATGGCTGATGCTGATGTTGATGGGCAACACATTCGTACATTACTTTTGACGTTGCTTTTCCGTTTTATGCGCCCGCTTCTGGAAGGCGGATATGTTTATTTGGCGCAACCACCACTTTATAAATTGAAGTGGGGCGGCAAAGAGCCAGTTCAATATGCATTCTCGGATCGCGAACGCGACGGAATGATAAAAATTGGTTTAGATAACAACAAAAAACTTCCAAAAGAAGACGGAATCCAGCGATTCAAAGGCCTTGGTGAAATGCCAGCTAAAGAACTTTGGGATACCACAATGGATCCAGATACTCGCGTACTAATTCAAGTAACTCTCGAAGATGCAGTAGCAGCAGATGATCTTTTCTCAGTACTAATGGGTGAAGATGTTGAAATGCGCAGAAACTTTATTCAACGTAATGCAAAAGATGTTCGGTTCTTAGATATCTAGGTTATGGAGTTTGTAAATTATGGATGAGACACGCGACCGGGTAGAACTAGTCGATCTCCAAGTGGAGATGGCACGTTCTTACCTCGACTATGCGATGAGTGTGATCGTTGGTCGTGCGCTTCCTGATATTCGCGATGGATTAAAACCAGTTCACCGCCGCGTTCTTTACGCAATGTTTGATGCGGGCTACAGACCTGATCGTGGTTATTACAAATCTTCACGTGTAGTTGGTGACGTAATGGGTAATTACCACCCACACGGTGACACTGCTATTTATGACACTTTGGTGCGCTTAGCCCAAACTTGGTCTTTGCGTTATCCACTTGTTGATGGAAACGGAAACTTTGGTTCACCTGGAAATGATCCAGCTGCCGCAATGCGTTACACCGAAGCTCGTCTTGCTCCACTTGCAATGGAGATGATGCGTGACATCGAACAAGGCACAGTTGATTTCACACCAAACTATGACGGACGTTCAGAAGAACCTACAGTTTTGCCAAGTCGCTTTCCTAATCTTTTAGTTAACGGAAGTGCTGGAATTGCAGTTGGTATGGCGACAAATATTCCGCCACACAACCTGACTGAAGTTTGTCGTGGAGTGCAATGGTCACTAGAACATCCAGATGCCACCAGTTCTGAATTATTGGAAGCATTACTTGGATTTGTAAAAGGACCTGATTTTCCAACTAAAGGTTTAGTTGTTGGTCGACAGGGAATTGAAGATGCATATCGCACTGGCCGTGGATCAATCACCATGCGAGCCGTTGTTGAAGTTGAAGAAATTAACGGACGCACATGTTTAGTTGTAAGTGAACTTCCATACCAAGTAAACCCAGACAACGTGGCATTGAAAATTGCTGATCTTGTTAAAGATGGAAAAATCGCTGGAATTGCGGATGTAAGAGATGAAGGAAATGAGCGCTTAGGACAACGTTTAGTTGTTGTATTGAAAAAAGACGCTGTAGCTAAAGTTGTTTTAAATAACCTTTTCAAACACACTCAATTGCAAGAAACTTTCGGCGCAAATATGTTGGCACTTGTTGATGGTGTTCCACGTACCTTGCGTCTTGATGAATTTATTCGTTATTACATTGATCATCAGATTGAAGTAATTGTTCGCCGAACAAAATTTAGATTAGCTGAAAAAGAAAAGCGCGCTCACATCTTGAGCGGATACTTAAAGGCGCTTGATGCACTGGATGCAGTTATTGCACTTATTCGTGCAAGCCAAAGCACCGACGATGCCCGTAACGGTTTAATGAAGTTACTTGATGTTGATGAAGTGCAAGCAAATGCCATTTTGGATATGCAACTTCGCAGATTGGCAGCTCTTGAGCGCCAAAAAATCATCGATGAATTCAACATCCTTATGGCCGAGATCATTGAGTTAAATGAAATTTTGGCAAGCCCAGCAAGACAGCGCGAAATAATTTCAACTGAGTTGGCTGAATTAACCAGCAAATACGGCGATGAGCGACGCACTCAGATTATTGCCGCTGAAGGAGAAATGGTTGCCGAGGATTTAATCACTCAAGAAGATGTTGTAGTGACAATTACTCGCGGTGGATACTCCAAGCGCACCAAAGCAGAGTTGTATCGTTCACAACGTCGTGGCGGTAAAGGTGTGCGCGGTGCCGCATTAAAACAAGATGACATTGTTGATCACTTCTTTGTGACAACTACTCATCATTGGATTTTGTTCTTTACAAATAAGGGAAGGGTTTATCGCGCTAAAGCGTATGAACTTCCTGAAGCTGGTAGAGATGCACGTGGTCAACACGTCGCAAATCTTTTAGCGTTCCAACCAGATGAAAAGATTGCGCAAGTACTAGCAATCGACACTTATAACTCAAGTGATTTCTTAGTTATTGCAACACTTGGTGGATTAGTTAAGAAAACTGCGCTTTCAGAGTACGACTCAAATCGTTCTGGTGGATTAATTGCAATTAACTTGCGACCAAATGATGAAGTTGTCTCAGCAGTTCTTGTTGGCGAACGCGATGATCTTTTATTAGTTTCCAAAAAAGCTATGTCATTGCGCTTCACCGCGGATGACGAGGCCCTTCGTCCAATGGGTCGATCCACAAGTGGTGTGATTGGAATGAAGTTCCGCGCCGGAGATGAATTGCTTGCAATGGACCGCGTAATTGAAAATGGAAAATTAGATGTCTTCACTGCAACTGATGGTGGATATGCAAAGCGCACACCAGTTGAGGAATATCGCGTTCAAGGACGTGGCGGTTTAGGAATTAAAGCTGCAAAGATCGATGAAGAATCTCGCGGCACATTAGTTGGTGCGCTAATTGTTAGTGAAGAGGATGAAGTTCTTGCAATTACATCTGCTGGAACAGTTATGCGAACTCCAGCGGCCGAGGTACGACGAACTGGTCGCGACACAATGGGCGTGCGCTTAGTCAATCTCACCGATGAGACTGTTGTTGTATCGATTGCTCGGAATGCAGAGAGCGAAGGTAGCGAAGGTAGCGAAGGCAGCGAAGTGGTGGAGTAAAACCGTTCGCACCCCACCTGAGAGGAATTATCGGATTGGGAGGGGCGTCTTAATTAGGTGTAACCTTCCCTTTCGCAGTTGATGTATCAGAACTAAATAGCGGGCCTGTAGCTCAGCCTGGTTAGAGCGCTTCCCTGATAAGGAAGAGGTCGGAGGTTCAAGTCCTCCCAGGCCCACAATCCGGATTGGCTTTGTACCCAAATAGCCTTTTGGGTGAGAGGTTAGTTAGGATTAAACAGTTGGAACGGAGGGTCTAGGTTGTTTAAGCGTTTCCTAGCACTCTTTGCAGTTGGTTTTGGTGCTTATGCTTTATTTACTCGCGTCCGCCAGGCGCAAAGTGAAGAAGCAAATTGGTTAAATGTTGGAGTTGCAGATAGCAATGAAAGCATTGGTGCTGAAGACTCACCTGACACGGAATAAGTAGTTTTATAAATAAATAAGGGGACTTAGCTCATCTGGTAGAGCATCGCCTTTGCAAGGCGAGGGTGAGGGGTTCGATCCCCCTAGTCTCCACAATATTTACAAGTAATTTATTTAATGTATAAATAATCTAAAACGGGAGTAATCATGAGCACAGCAACCTTGCATACAACTATGGGTGACATCGTTGTTGAGTTATTTCCTAATCATGCTCCAAAAACAGTACGTAACTTTGTAGAACTTGCAACAGGTGCGAAAGAGTGGAGCCATCCAGTTACTGGGAAAACAAGCAGTGACAATTTGTATGACGGCACAGTTTTTCATCGCGTGATTTCTGGTTTCATGATTCAAGGTGGAGATCCAATTGGAAATGGAACTGGCGGACCAGGTTACAAATTTGCTGATGAGTTTCATCCAGAATTAGTTTTTGATCGCCCGTATCTTTTAGCGATGGCAAACTCAGGACCAGGAACAAATGGTTCACAATTTTTTATTACTGTTGCACCAACAACTTGGTTAAATCGTAAGCATTCAATTTTTGGTGAAGTTAAAGATGCAGCAAGCCAAGCTGTTGTAGATGCAATTGGAGAAGTTGCTACTGGAGCTCAAGATCGCCCGGTAACTCCTGTTTCGATTAAATCAATTACCGTCTC
>CAYZBP010000060.1:0-5080 GCA_964476715.1 uncultured Bifidobacterium sp.
CTGGAGCTCAAGATCGCCCGGTAACTCCTGTTTCGATTAAATCAATTACCGTCTCTGAGTAGATAAAAGTTATCCACAGGGTTTATCCCCATGTGGAGAATTACATCAATGTAATTTAGCCGGGCTTTAGCGCCAGCGGGTAGCCAAAGAAAAGCCAATACCGACAAATACAAAGCCGATGCCCATATTCCAGGCACCCAGGTTAGGGACCGGATATTTAGTCTGGGTTATGTAGTAGACGACGATCCAAGCCAGGCCGAGCAAAAACATAGCCAACATGACCGGTGCTAGCCACCTTGGGCTTTCTGTTGGTTCTGGGGTCGACTGCACAACTTGAGCTTGAACAGTGCGCTCTTCTTTTACCTTTTTGCGAATTCGAGACTTTGGCATGTGCCACCCCATTCATTAAATGAACAACCAAGTTCAATGTTCAATAGGGCAATCCTACCCTGTCCTAGGAATTTTAAAGGATCACCTTCCCTTAGCGGGAGGCGCTTCCGGTGGGGCAAGATAGACCCGTGCCAAACCACGCAGATACCAATCGCAAGATTTTAGTGATTGATAATTACGACTCTTTTGTTTACAACATCGTGCAATACCTTGGCCAACTTGGTGCGGTCTGCACAGTGGTTAGAAATGACGAAGTAAGTGTGGCTAAAGCTCTTGAATTTGATGGCGTCTTAATTTCTCCAGGACCTGGCACTCCCGAAGAAGCTGGCATCAGCGTGGAGTTAGTTAAGTTTTGTGCAGAAAACAAAATTCCTTTGCTTGGTATTTGTTTAGGGCATCAAGCGATAGCAGTTGCCTTTGGCGCAAAAGTAAATCGTGCACCTGAGTTGTTACATGGAAAAACTTCACAACTAACTCACAACGGTGAAGGTGTATTGCAAGGAATCAAATCTCCATTTACGGCAACTCGTTACCACTCATTAGCAATTGAGGATGGAACCACTCCATCTGAATTAAGAGTTACCAGCAGAACAGATAGTGGTGTGATCATGTCTGTTTGTCATAACAGTTTGCCAATTGAAGGTGTGCAATTCCATCCGGAATCTGTTTTAACTGAAGGTGGACATCAATTACTTGCAAATTGGTTAAATGTTTGCGGAGATCCAAACGCTACAAAACGTGCAGTGGGATTGTCCCCAGTTATTGGCCGCTAGGCGGCGGAGGCGTATACCCATTTAAGTTATTGATGGTAATTGTTACTGAACTTCCAATACGCGCACTAGTTTCGGCTTCTGGTGCTTGTGCAAGAACTACATCTTCTTCTAAACCAGCATCAGCAACTTCAATAATATTTGGCATAAATCCTGCCTGAATCAAAATTGTTCGAGCTTGGATAGATGGAACTCCAACAACATCTGGGACTGCAACATTTCCACTGGCGATATCTAGAACAACTCCACTGCCGGCATTTACAGCACTTCCTGCTGGAGGAGTTATGCCAACAACTGTTCCAGGGGCTTCACTTGAATCAACTGCAGTGGTGCGCGACAAAACTAATCCAAGACTACTAAGTATTAAACGTACATCTTCTAAAGATTTGCCAATCAAATCAGTTGGAATCGAAGTTTTACCCGGTCCATCAGAAATAGTTATTGTGACATCACTATTTGGTTCAGCTTTTGTTCCAGCAACTGGATTCTGCAGTGCAACTCGACCTTCAGGCACACGTGGATCTGGTGCCCGAGCAATAATGATGGTGAAACCGGCAAGTGCTTCACGTGCTTGGGCTTCAGTTAAACCAGAAACATCTGCAATTGTTTTTGAAGTGATAACACTTCCTCCACGAGAAAGCAATACGCCACCAGATGCGATTGCTACAACTAGTGCAATAGCACCAGCAATAAGTTTGCGACGATCAATATTTTTATTCACTCGAGTTTTAACTCGCTCGCCTTTAGAGATTCGATCTAGGTCAGCCAACATTTCAGCAGCACTTTGATAACGAACCAATGGGTCTTTAGCTAAGGCACCATCAATAATTTGGCTCAATCCATCAGGTAAATCAAGATTTAATGCATCGACACTTATTGGCGCAGCAGAGACATGTTGGTAAGCGATTGCAACCGGGGTGTCGCCAGAAAACGGTGCGCGACCGGTGACTAATTCGTAAAGCAAACAACCAACAGAGTAAATATCACTACGTGAGTCGGCAATTTCTCCGCGCGCTTGTTCTGGAGATAAATACTGCGCAGTACCCACAACTGTCCAAGCATGTGTAACTGTCGCATTTGCATCATCTAATGCACGAGCAATTCCAAAATCCATAACTTTTACATCGCCTGAAGTTGTGATCATGACGTTTGCTGGTTTCACATCGCGGTGCACAATTCCGTGACGGTGTGAGTAATCAAGGGCTTCAAGAATTCCATGAATAACTGCAATTGCGCGTTGAACTGGAAGTCTTTCACCATTTCTAATTACTTCGCGGATAGTGCGACCTTCTACTTGCTCCATAACAATGTATGGAAGTACTCCACCTTCAACTAATTCTTCACCAGTGTCATAAACAGAGACGATGGATGGATGATTAAGACCCGCGGCAGCTTGGGCTTCGCGTCGAAAGCGAGTTAAAAACGATGGGTCACGCGCGAGATCACTACGTAAAATTTTAATTGCAACCGGACGTGAAAGTCGAGTATCTCGTCCTTGGTAAACATCGGCCATCCCGCCGGTGCCAATTAAATCTCCAACTTCATAACGCCCAGCAAGAATTCGACTCATGCGACCACCGCCGCAGCTCCAATAGTCCCAATAGAACTTAGATTTTCACTTGTTAGCTTTGCCAACACCAATGTGATGTTGTCTGGTGCCCCAGATTTATAAACAGCCTTCTTTAATTTTTCAGCGGCAACCTCAGTAACTCCATCTTCACGCAAGATTTTACTGATTTCAGATTCATTAATAACGCTAGATAAACCATCTGTACAAAGTAAAAACAAATCATCAGGTTCGACATTTATTAATTGAATAAAGGGTTCAGTCTCGGCATTACCCATCAAAGCTTTTGTAATTAATGATTTTTGCGGATGGGAAGTTGCCTCTTCTACGCTCAATCTTCCTTGATCAATTAATTCTTGAACTAAAGTGTGATCCTTTGAAAGTTGGGTTAATTTGCCATCTCTAAATTGATAGCATCTCGAGTCACCAATATGAATCAGTGCGACCTTGTCCTCTGTTGTGATTAGTGAAGTAAGGGTCGTTCCCATCCCTTTTAATTTTGGTGAATCTTTTATTGTCTTAGCAATTTCGCCATTTGCTTTAGTGGTAATTTCAATCACCAAATCGTGAACAGATTCTTTTGTAAACTCTTTTTTATCTGCTTTAGCCAACCTATTGATCACAATGGCAGAAGCAACTTCACCGCCAGCATGACCACCAAGGCCATCAGCTACGGCAATGATCTGTGAGCCGATCCATGCCGAGTCCTCATTTATTTCGCGATTTAATCCACGGTCAGATAGCGCAACGCTTTGAAAATGCATCGCCGGCCACCTGCCTCTCAACGTGCAACAAAGATTATGAACTTCATTCTAACCTTGCTTAACCCGAAGGTAGAAGCGGGCGATTTACCTGCCCCTCTGATGCCCGAACTCGCGTAACATCCCTCTTGTGTCGGTTTATTCATATCTTGGGCCAGCGGGAACATTTACCGAAGCAGCCCTAACTCCAATCCTTAAGCCTGGAGATAAAGCGGTTCCGGCTGTAAATGTGACCGCAGCCCTCGATGCGGTTCGCTCGGGATCTGCCGATTATGCGATTGTTCCGATAGAGAATTCAGTAGAAGGTGTTGTCGCCAGAACTTTAGATGAGCTTGCAAGCGGTGAACCACTTTTAATTATTGGTGAGAGTATTTTGGCAGTCAGTTTTGCGCTGATGGTTAAGCCCGGAGTGAAGATTTCAGAAATTAAAAGATTAGCCACACATCCACATGCAGAAGCACAATGTCGTGAATACATCGCAAAGAACATTCCAGATGCTGAAGTAATTATGACTGCATCTACTGCTGCAGGTGCTGAAGCAGTTGCTAAAGGCGAAGCAGATGGTGCGCTCGCCGCCGCTGTCGCTGCCAAGAATTTCAATTTAGAGATCATCGCTGAAGATGTTGGAGATCGACAAGCTGCTGTTACTAGATTTGTGACTGTATCTCGCCCTGGAAAAATCGCCGCCCCAACAGGATCTGATCGCAGTTCATTAGTTGTCTTTATTGATGCCGATCACTCTGGTGCATTACTTGAAATTCTCACTGAATTTGCAGTGCGCGGAGTTAACTTAACTTTCATTCAATCACGACCTAATGGTGTCGAATTAGGCCAATATCACTTCATTATTGATGTCGAGGGACATATCGAAGATGCAAGAGTCGGCGATACATTAAAGGCGCTGTATCGAATTTGTGCTGATGTCAGATTCTTAGGATCATATGCAAGAGCCGATAAAGTTCTTCCAACTTTAAATAAATCAACTGAAGATAAGGCTTTTGACACCGCTGAAAATTGGTTAAAGAGAATTAGATCTGGAGATATTAAAAAGTGATTGACATTAAATTACTTCGCGACAATCCAGATTTAGTGAAAGCATCTCAACGTGCGCGCGGTGAAGATGAGAACCTAGTTGATGCTGCAATAAGTGCAGACAATGAGCGACGAATTGCTATCAGTGAATTTGAATCTGCACGCGCACAACAAAATCTTTTGTCAAAAAGCGTTGGCGCAGCAAAAGGGGAAGAGAAAGCAAAATTATTAGAGAGTTCCAAAGAATTAGCAGCAACAGTAAAAGCAAGTGATGCGAAACGTGCTGAATTAGAAGAGCGCGCACAAAAATTGTTCATGGGATTAGCAAATCTTGTTGATCCTGGTGCACCTGTTGGTGGCGAAGAAGATTTTGTGGTTTTGGAGGAGATCGGAACTCCAAGAAAATTTGATTTTGAACCAAAAGATCACGTCGAATTAGGAAAAATACTAGGGGCGATTGATACCGAACGAGGCGCAAAAGTTTCTGGCTCACGTTTCTATTTCTTAACAGGCAATGGCGCTCTGCTGGAATTTGCTTTAATCAATTTCGCTATGGCTAC
>CAYZBP010000061.1:0-1461 GCA_964476715.1 uncultured Bifidobacterium sp.
CAAGAAATAGCTTTTACTTTTGCAAATGCAATTGCATATTTAGATTGTGCGAAAGAACGTGGCTTATCAATTGAAGATGTTGCAAGCCGGATGAGCTTCTTTTTTGTATCTAGAACTACGCTTTTGGAAGAAGTCGCTAAATTTAGAGCTGCACGACAATTATGGGCTCAAATCATGAAAGAGCGATTCGGGGTAACTTCAGAACGTGCGATGCATCTACGATTCCACACCCAAACTGCTGGAGTTCAGCTAACTGCCCAGCAACCTGAATTGAATTTAGTGCGTGTGGCTCTTCAAGCTTTAGCTGCAGTACTTGGAGGAACACAATCCCTGCATACGAACTCATTTGATGAAGCACTTGGATTACCAACTGAGAAAGCAGCGCGCCTTGCACTTCGCACCCAACAAGTGATTGCAAATGAAAGTGATGTGGCTGCAACCGTTGATGCATTGGCTGGCTCTGCGGTTATTGAGTCTATGACCACTGAAATTGCAGTAGCAGCCAGGGAACTGATCGCAAAGATTGACCAAATGGGTGGAGCTGTAGCAGGGATTGAAGCGGGATTTCAAAAAAGTGAAATAGAAAAAAGTGCCTATCGAATTTCGCAAGAGATTGAATCTGGGAATCGAGTTGTAGTGGGAGTAAATGCCTTCGTCGAAGAAGCGAGCCCATATTTACCACTTGAGATAAATCCCAAGATTGCAAAAGAACAAAGTGTCAAGTTGGCAAAATTACGTGAGGGTCGCGATCAAAGTGAAGTAACTAAGGCTTTAGCCGCCTTAGGTGTCGCAGCAAAAGGCGAATCGAATTTACTTTATCCAATCAAGGCCGCACTTCTTGCTAATGCAACTCTTGGAGAGATTTCAGATGCACTTCGAGGCGAGTGGGGAAGTTACCGAGCTACTGAAATTTGGTAATTAGATAATTTTGCAAAGCAAAGTACCACTGGCAAGAGTGTCTCCGACTGAGACGGTCAACTCACTTATTTTGCCGCCCTTATGAGCTTTAAGTGGTTGTTCCATTTTCATTGCCTCGAGAACCACAATTAACTCACCTTCTTCGACAACTTGTCCTTCTGTTACTTCAATTTTCACAACTGTTCCTTGCATCGGAGTTGTTAATGAATCTCCGGTTTGCAACGCAGTCCTTGCACTCAGCGCCCGTTTACGTTTGCGGATTGGACTCAAAATTCCAACCTCAAAACGGTGGCCATTAACTTCAACAACAACTTCTTCTATAACTGGAGTTGTGCTTTCTTCGCTATTGGATCCGTAAGGTGTGATTTGATTGTTAAATTCACTTTCAATCCACCCGGTGTAGACCGCAAAAGGTTCATTGATAAAGGCTTCATCATTTATAACTGCTCGATGGAAAGGTAAAGCGGTGGCAATTCCTTCAATCTGGAATTCAGCAAGCGCGCGGCGGGCACGCTCTAATGCTTGTTTTCTTGTTGAACCGGT
>CAYZBP010000061.1:1561-4883 GCA_964476715.1 uncultured Bifidobacterium sp.
ACTTCCTCACTAACTGGATGTTCAACTTGTAAACGAGTATTAACTTCAAGAAACGAAATAGTCCCGTCAACACCAACAAGAAATTCACAAGTACCGGCTCCAACATATCCTGCAGCACGGATGATTTCTTTGCTCGAACGGTAAAGCTCTTCAATTTGAGATTGAGAGAGAAATGGGGCCGGCGCTTCTTCAACTAATTTTTGGTGACGTCGTTGTAAAGAGCAGTCACGAGTTGATACAACTATTACATTGCCATGAGTGTCTGCTAAAACTTGAGTTTCAACGTGACGTGGACGATCTAGGTATCTTTCAACAAAACATTCACCGCGACCAAAAGCCGAAACTGCTTCACGAACCGCTGAATCAAAAAGTTCTGGAATTTCCTCCATTGTGAAGGCAACTTTTAACCCACGTCCACCACCACCATGCGCAGCCTTAATTGCAACAGGCAGGCCAAACTCTTTTGCAAAAGCTAAAACTTCCGTGCTGCTTGCAACTGGATCTGGTGTTCCGGCAACAAGCGGAGCACCAACTTGTGCTGCAATTTTTCGGGCTGAGACTTTATCTCCCAAAGCCGCAATCGCAGCAGGGGGAGGGCCAACCCAAATCAAACCCGCATCGATCACGGCTTGTGCGAATTTGGCATTTTCAGAAAGGAAACCGTATCCAGGATGAATTGCTTCAGCACCACTTTTCTTAGCGACTGAAATTATTTTTTCAATATTTAAATAAGTTTCTGTAGCAGTTACTCCACCAAGCGCATAAGCCTCATCACAAGCCTTAACGTGAAGAGCGTTGCGGTCTCCGTCAGCGTAAATCGCAATTGATTTAACGCCGTGATCGCGGGCTGCTCTTGCGATACGAATCGCAATTTCGCCACGGTTGGCAATTAACACGCTTTTCATAGTGCTGATCCTATCTGGCGCAACTTGTGCCAAGAGTGTCCTAGGGATGTGACCATCTGAAAAAGATCAGGCATGCTCAATCCAATTACACCTGTTGCGTCCCCTTCAATTCTTGAAATAAATGGTGATCCAATTCCATCCAGAGTTGCACCGCCAGCAACTTGAAGAGGTTCACCTGTTTTAATGTAAGCATCAATTTCATCATTACTAACATTTGCAAATGTAATTTTAGTCGCCGAAACTCTTTCAGCTATTGCTCCATTTGAAAGATCAATTACTACTTGTCCGGTATACAGGACTCCACTTTTATTTCGGTAGGAACTCCAGAGCGAAAAAGCTTCATCGGATGTTGCTGGCTTTCCAACATTTTTACCTTCAAACTCAAGTGTCGAGTCAGCGCCAATTACCAATTGATCTCCCTTGAGAGTTGAGGCAACAGCTAGTGCTTTGGCCTTTGCTAAGGCAACAACCATTTGGATTGGTGGCAAATTCAAGAATTCAGGCAACTCCTCATTCACTCCACTGACTTTAACCTCAGCAAAAATTCCCGCGCTTTTCAATAACTGTAATCGAGCGGGTGAGGCAGAAGCGAGTATTACTTTAGTCACGAATTATTTTCCACTTTCCCATAGCTATTATCTTTAGAAAGTACTAGTTGTCTTTTGGCTAAAGCTTTTTCAATTGCTGCAATTTCTTCAATTGTCGCTTCACCTTTAATAATTTTAATTTCACTCATTACAGTGGAATATTTCCATGCTTGCGATATGGCAAAACATCTTTCTTATTTTGCAAGGCACGGAAAGCACGAGTGATGAGTATTCGACTTTGTTGAGGTTCGATTACTGCATCAATAAAGCCACGTTCGGCTGCCAGATATGGATTCGCAAGAGTGTCGTCGTATTCTGTGATTAGTTTTTTACGTACATCCTCTGAGTTATTAGCTTCTGCTAATTCTTTCCGATACAAGATGTTTACTGCGCCTTGGGCTCCCATGACAGCAATCTGAGCCGTTGGCCAAGCTAAGTTGATGTCGGCACCCAAGTGCTTCGATCCCATAACATCGTATGCGCCGCCATATGCTTTTCTAGTAATCAAAGTAACCATTGGTACTGATGCTTCGCCATAGGCGTAAAGCAATTTAGCGCCACGTCTAATAATTCCGTTCCATTCTTGATCAGTGCCTGGCAAAAATCCAGGTACATCAACCAAAGTTAAAATCTGGATTCCGAATGCGTCACAAGTTCTAACAAACCTTGCAGCTTTTTCACTTGCATTGATATCTAAAGTGCCTGCAAGTTGCATTGGTTGATTTGCGACAACACCAACCGAGCGTCCCTCAATTCTTCCAAACCCAATAATTATGTTTGGAGCAAAAAGTTCCTGGACTTCTAAAAATTCAGAGTCATCAAGCAATGCTTTGATCACTTGATGCATGTCATAAGGTTGATTTGGAGCATCTGGAATCAAGGTATTAAGCGCAAGGTCACTTGAATGCAGAGAATCTGATCCACTAACAGGGAAAACTGGTGGTGCATCAGTGTTATTACTTGGCAAGTACGACAACAAAGTCTTTACATAATCGATTGCATCTAGTTCATTAGCGGCCAAATAGTGAGAGTTTCCAGTTCTTGAATTATGAGTGTGTGCTCCACCAAGTTCTTCCATCTCAACTTCTTCACCTGTAACAGTTTTAATAACTTCAGGCCCAGTGATGAACATATGTGAAGTTTGATCAACCATGATTGTGAAATCTGTCATTGCTGGCGAATAAACCGCACCACCAGCGCACGGTCCAAGAATTAAAGAGATCTGTGGAATTACACCAGAAGAACGTGCGTTACGTCGGAAAATTTCGCCGTAACGTCCGAGTGAAACCACACCCTCTTGGATCCGAGCACCACCTGAATCATTGATTCCAATTAGTGGCACGCCAGTTCGTAATGCGAAATCCATAACTTTTACAATTTTTTCACCAAAAACTTCACCAAGACTTCCACCCATCACGGTGAAATCTTGTGAAAAAAGCGCGATTGGTCTGCCATCAACTGTTGCAATTCCAGTAACTACACCGTCGCCATATGGACGATTTTGCGGCATATCAAAGTTGACACTTCGGTGGCGAGCTAATTCATCAAATTCGGTAAATGAGTCAGCATCAACTAGGGCGGCGATCCGCTCACGTGCGGTCATTTTGCCTTTGGCATGTTGCTTTTCAATTGCACGTTCAGAACCGGCATGCGTAGCTGCATTAATTCTTGCCTGTAAATCTTCGAGTTTTCCTGCAGTTGTGTGAATGTCACCGCTCATACCCGTACCGTACCTCTCATGATTAGCGACCAGCAGCGAGCGCCATTAAATCAGGATCAAATCATCTCACTACTTGGTGATAGTTACTGGCGAGTAAGCCTGTTTGAGAG
>CAYZBP010000062.1:0-1455 GCA_964476715.1 uncultured Bifidobacterium sp.
GATTGCACCTAGCGCTCCATAGCAATCTTTTACATCCTCTACTAATACTCGCACTCCAGTTAAATCATAAATTTCATTGAACTCGCGTCCGCGCATCACCATTTTTTGATAGATCGAGTAATAATGTTTGAAGCGACCGGTAACTTCGGCTTTTATTTCTGCTTCTTTCAACTCTCTTTTAATTTCCGCAATTACATCATTTGCATATTCACCACGAATGGATTCGCGATCAACTACCAAACGACCGATCTCTTCATACTTCTTAGGTTCTAATGTTTTAAAGGAGATGTCTTCGAGTTCCCATTTAATTGTGCTTATACCCAATCGATGGGCAAGTGGCGCGTAAATATCTAAAGTTTCACGGGCTTTACGAATTGCAGTCTCAGGACTCAGGAATTCCCATGTACGTGCGTTGTGCAAGCGATCTGCTAATTTGATCACTAGTACGCGAATGTCCTTTGACATTGCCACAACCATTTTCCGAACAGTTTCAGCTTCGGCATCTGGTCCGTAGGTGACGCGATCTAATTTAGTTACTCCATCAACTAGATCTGCTACCTCTCCCCCAAAATCAGTGCGCAACTGTTCAATTGAATAAGAAGTATCTTCAACGGTGTCATGTAACAAAGCGGCAATTATGGTTGAAGAACCCATTCCCAACTCAGCCAATATTTGAGCAACGGCTACAGGATGTGAGATGTACTCCTCACCAGATTTGCGGTTTTGACCTAGGTGAGCTTTTTCTGCAGTTTCGTAAGCCCTTTCAATATCAGCGCGTTCTTTGTTATTCGCATCGATAATCGACAGTAATGGCGAAATTAATTGCGAACTCATACAGACAGCCTACGGTCACTTGCCCCGACTACGGATTACTTTCGTTTGCCGGCTTTCTTTCGCTTAGGTTGATTGCGCGGCCCACGCTCACCGGTAGCGGATGAGGCAGCGGTTGTAACAGCGCCGGCACCTGCGTCGCTCTTTCCGGTACGAGCATTAACCCGCTTTGACAATGCTTTCATCGCTGGCTCGCGCTCGCGCATCGCAGCCAAAAATGGTGTGGCCACGAAGATAGAGGAGTATGTACCGACTGTTAGGCCAATAAATAAAGCAAGTGATAAATCTTTAAGTGGGCCTGCTCCGAGTACGCCAGTTCCAATAAACAAAATTGAACCAACTGGCAGAAGTGCTACGACTGAGGTGTTAATCGATCGGATCAAAGTTTGGTTGACTGCCAAGTTGGCAGCGCCAGAGTAAGTCAATCTTGAGCCACCAGCTATGCCACGCGTGTTCTCGCGCACCTTATCGAAAACCACAACTGTGTCATAAAGTGAATAACCTAAAATTGTTAAGAAGCCAATTACTGTTGCAGGAGTTACTTCAAAACCAACGAGAGCATAAATTCCAACCGTAATCCAGACGTCATGGAATAACGCGATAATTGCTGCAATCGCCATTTTC
>CAYZBP010000062.1:1465-4873 GCA_964476715.1 uncultured Bifidobacterium sp.
TGATGGACCAACTAATCGGGTATCAATTTCATTTTTAGGAACTGAGAATGATGAAGATAAAACATCAGCAACTCGCGCTGACTCAACACTGGTGAGAACACCGGTTTGGATTCGGACTTTATCGGAACCAATTGTTTGAATAATTGGATCTCCTGGCACATTCGCTTTACTCATAGCGGCTCGTGCATCCGGCACGCTTACGCCAGCCTTATTAACTATAAATTCAGATCCGCCTTTAAATTCAATTCCTAAATGCAAACCTTGCAGCCCAAGAGCGAGTGATGAGGTGATAATCAAAAATGCTGAGAGTGCATACCATCTACGACGGTTCTCAATAAAGTTAAAGGATTTTTCGCCACGGTACAAGCGATCTCCGAAAGAAAGTTTGGAACTCATTTAATTGCTCCCTTTCTCATTTTTAGCTGCATTCATAGCACCTGGAACTTTGTGGGCATTAAGACCTGACATTGAATTGCCGTCGCGGAAAAATTTGAGATTTGCTAACACCGTAATAATTGGTTTGGTAAACAAGAAGACGATAATTAAATCGATCACAGTTGTTAATCCAAGAGCAAAAGCAAAACCGCGCACATTTCCAATTGCGAAGATGTAGAGCAATAGTGCTGCAATCAAAGAAACAATATCTGAGATGATGATGGTTCTCCGCGCACGTTGCCATCCCATTTCAACGGCAGAGCGCAAAGATCTACCTTCGCGGATTTCATCTCTGAGACGCTCAAAATAAATAATAAAAGAGTCTGCCGTAATACCGATAGCCACAATTGCTCCAGCAATACCAGCTAATGTCAATGTGAACCCGATATTTTCACCTAACACAACTACTGTCATGTAAAGCATTAACGCGGCTAAGCCAAGTGAGCCAACAGTTACCAAACCAAGTGCCCGGTAATACAAGAGTGAGTAAATAACAACAAGAATCAGACCCAAACCACCAGCGAGAAGTCCAGCACGTAATTGATCAGTACCGAGTGTTGGTGAGACTTGTTGAATTTCACCACGGTCGAAAGCCAGCGGTAGTGATCCATATTTCAAAACGTTTGCTAAATCACTTGCTTCTTGCTGGGTAAAGTCACCAGTAATTTGTGCACTTCCACCAGTAATAGCGCTGATAATTCTTGGTGCTGAAACTACAAGTCCATCAAGAACAATTGCGACTTGATTTTGGGGAGCAGCAAGTGAAACTACCCGCTGAGTAACGGCACTAAATTTTCCACTACCTTCTTTATTGAAGTCAAGTGATACGAACCAGCCACCACTGCCTTCTTGATCAATTGCAGCGGATGCATTTTTAACTTGAGTACCAAGAACTTCAGCAGGTCCTAAAACATAACGTGCGCTTCCATCACGGTCGCAAGTAACCAAAGGTAGATCTGGAGAATCTCCTCCGCCACCTCTTGTTGATTCTTCTTTTGTGCAATCTAATGCTGCGAATTGTTGTGAAAGTAATTCTCCCGCGGCAGCAACTGCTTGAGATTGCGCATCACTCTCTGGTGTAGCTGCTGGAGCCGGTGCAGGCGCTGGTGTTGTTGCTTTTGGCGTAACAATTGGTGCTGGATCTGCAAAATAAGGTGCGCTCTTAGAAAGTTTAGAACTTGATCCTGATGGAGTCGCTGCAGGTGTTGCAGTCGTTGAAGCTGCTGGTGCAGGTGCTGGTGCTTCTACTGCTCCACCGGTTGCCAAAACTTGGCGAAAACGTAACTCAGCAGTTTGACCAACTAATTCAACAACTCGTTCACCAGATTCTCCTGGAACGGAGATCAAAATTTGTCGGTTGGTACCGCTTCCTTGGGCCACAACTTCACTCTCAGCAACACCAAGTGAGTTAACACGTTGGCGAATAATGCTGACCGCTTGATCAATTGATTCATTAGTTACTTTGCCTTCTTGACCGGCTGAAATTCGCGGTTGCAAGATAACGCTGGTGCCGCCACGAAGATCTAAACCAAGACGAACATCAGAAGCGCCTTGGATAAACATTGATGCACCTAAAGCCACAAAGATCAGCAAAAGGGCGATTAATGAGCGGCCTGGCCGGGAAGTAGAAGAAGTCGTAGACACGAGGGGTGAGTCTAGGGTTCTAGCGGGCTAGAAGCGAACTCGCCGCCGCTAAATAGGTTCAGGCTCTCAGGCGGCGTTAAGCCTAAATGTCGCCAGCCAGCCTCGGTCGCAACCCGCCCTCGAGGGGTGCGCAACAACAAACCTGTACGGACTAAAAATGGCTCACAAACCGCTTCCACTGTCTCAACCTCTTCGCCCACGGTAAGTGCCAAGGTGGAGATACCAACCGGCCCACCATTGAAGCGCTCCACGATCGCACGCAAAATTGACCGGTCCAATCGATCAAGTCCGAGTTGATCAACTTCATAAAGTTCTAGCGCTGCCTCTACTTGTGCGACCGAAATCGATTTATTTTTACCAGAATCGCTATGAACTTGCGCGTAATCACGCACACGTCGAAGTAAACGATTAGCAATTCGCGGAGTACCTCGAGATCTGCCTGCAATTTCATTTATTGAATCAGCAGAGATTTCTAGTTGTAATAACTTCGCACTTCTAACCAGTACACGAGTTAATTCCGTTGCATCGTAAAAATCTAACAACGCAGTAAAACCAAATCTGTCGCGCAATGGACTTGGCAATAATCCGGCACGAGTGGTTGCACCGATCAAAGTAAATTTAGGTATTGCAAGTGGAATTGATGCAGCGCCGGCACCTTTACCAACAATTATGTCGACGCGAAAATCTTCCATAGCGAGATAGAGCATCTCTTCTGCTGGTCTTGACATTCGGTGTATTTCATCAACAAAAAGAATTTCGCCTTCAGTTAATGTTGAAAGTATCGCTGCAAGGTCCCCAGCTCGTTGCAAAGTTGGACCGCTTGTAATTCGCAAAGGTGCATTCATCTCGGTTGCAACAATGTAAGCAAGAGTTGTTTTACCTAATCCTGGTGGTCCTGAAAGCAAAATATGATCCGCGGCGCTCCCTCTTTGCTTTGAGGCTTCCAAAACTAAACTTAATTGTTCACACACTCTTTTTTGACCTATGAATTCACCCAGAGATTTAGGTCTTAAAGCACCGTCAATACCTTCATCTAACGAATGAAGTGCACCCGAAGTTAAAGGTTGATCCTCATCCACGTGAACCACCTCTACTCTGTGGTGATTGTAAATTCAATAACGCAACTCTGAGTTTTTCCTCGAGCGGTTGATCAAGTGCGGTTACTGAAACTGATTCAATCGCTTGATCGATTTCGCGACCGGTGAATCCCAAACCGGAAAGTGCAGCACTTATAGAACTTTGCCACGCATTATCTCCAGTAACGCTTCTCTGATTCACTCCAGAAACTTTATCCTTTAACTCCAGAATAATTCTTGCTGCGCCTTTTTT
>CAYZBP010000063.1:0-4812 GCA_964476715.1 uncultured Bifidobacterium sp.
CCGACTGTGGGGCGATTGCCCAATCATTACGCTTCCAAAAGTAGAACTAAGAGCTGAATAGTTTATATGCGAAAAATAATTATTGTCAGACATGGTCAAACTGATTGGAATGTAGAAAATCGTTTTCAAGGCCATACCGATATTCCATTAAATGACACTGGGCAAGCACAAGTTGAAAAATCAGCATTAGTTCTTGCATCGCTTCGGCCTAATCGTTTAGTAACTAGTGATTTGTTACGTGCTCGCCAGACTGCGGCAGCCATTGCGAAAAGGTGTGGATTGCCAGTAACGATTGATCCAGATTTGCGCGAAACATATGGCGCAGATTGGGAAGGTAAAACTGGTCTTGAAATTCGTAAAGATACTGATGCGCAATTCACGGCTTGGCTAAGTGGAGAAGATATTCCAGCCGGAGGTACCGGAGAACGGCGAAGCGAGGTAGCCGCTCGAGCGATCTCTGCTATTTATCGTGGGTTAAGTGAGATTGAATCAGGGCAAAGTTTGGTGATTGTTACTCATGGAGGAGCCGCGAGAAGCGTGATTGGCACACTGATGGGATTGCCGGTGAGTGAATGGGCCTCTCTTGGTGGTCTAGCAAATGCATCTTGGTCAATTTTGGATGAGAGCGGTAAAAGTAATGGGAGTTGGCGATTAATTGAGCACAACTCTGGCACGCTCCCTGACCCGATACTTGATCAAGAAAGCGGCGATTCAATAGTTTGATTTAGGTATAGCAAGTTCAATGATGCTCTGGTAATTTTCCCCAATGATCGATATCGCAATTCGTGGTGGTTTGGTAATTGATGGCACAGGCGCTCAGCGATATCAAGCTGATGTTGGAATATTAAATGACCAGATTGTTGAGATCGGTCGTGTATCTGCGGCTAATCGCGAGATTGATGCCACTGGATTAATTGTTTCACCAGGATTTGTTGATCCTCATAGTCATTCAGATTTTACAATGCATGCGAACCCATTAGCTCAAAGCACTGTTCGTCAAGGCGTTACCACTGAAATTGTTGGTAACTGTGGATTTTCTAGCGCACCAATCACCCCAAAATCAGTTAAACAAATCACGGGCCGATTAAAAGGATATGGCTTTGAAGGCGATCCTGAATGGCGCACTATGGATGAGTATTTTTCACATATCGAAGCAGATGGAGTTTCAGCGAATTTTGCATTTTTTATTGGCCATAACTCTTTGCGTCACGCAGCTGGATTAGATGGCGATGAAACTGTAACAGATGAACATCTAAAAATCATGTCTGATTTGGTCGCAGAGTCAATGGAAGCCGGAGCTTTAGGTTTATCCACCGGACTTGAATTTTTACCTGGAAAGTTTGCAAAAACTGAAGAGATCGAACATTTGGCAAAAGTAGTTGGAAAGTATGGTGGGGTGTACACCAGCCATGTGCGTAACCGTGATTCTGAAATATTCTCTTCGATGGCAGAATTTTTACAGATTGCAAAAACTGGAAATGTAGTTGCGCAACTTTCACATTTCAATGTGCGTTTTGATACTAATGCTCCTGAGAATGCGTGGGAACGTGCAGTCGGGATGCTTGTTGCTGAAAAAGAAAAAGGCTTAGATGTTGCAGCAGATACCACTCCATTTAGATTTGGACTTGGTGGAATGTCTGCGATCTTGCCAGAATGGTTATTAAAAGATGGCTATGCAAATGTTGCTCTTGCGCTAAAGGAAAGCACTGTTAGAGATCGACTAAAAAGTGATTGCGATCGTTATTGGAGATATATTCACAAAGGACAATGGAGTCGAGTTCGCTTACAAGGCAGCCTGCACTACCCAGAGTTCACTGGTATGACATTCCCAGAGATTGCTAAAGCGATGAAGCAAGACGAATGGGATTCTTACTTTGATATTTTGATGGCAGCTGGTCCAGATATGGATAAAGTTTTAATGTTCGGTGAAAATATGACAGAAGCACATCTTGCCGAAATGATTTCACATCCTGATTTCTCATTAGGTGTGGACGGTTACACCAGTGTGGACCATGGCGCACTTGCTGATGTAACTCAGAGTCAGTTCCCTTATTGCGGACATATAGAATTTTTAGCTCACCATGTGCGCGAAAAGAAAACGTTAACTCTTGAATCCGCTATTCATAAGATGTCATCAAAGCCAGCTCAACGTTTTGCTTTGAAAACTCGCGGTGAAATTAAAGAGGGCTGGTTCGCCGATATGGTGATTTTCGACGCGGACAAAGTCCGCAGCGATTCAACACTTGAAAACCCTTGTGTTTATCCAGAGGGAATTCAACAAGTAATCGTCAATGGAACGATTGTGGTTGATGAAAGTCAACACACTTTAAAGCGCCCAGGTCGGGTTTTACGCCGCAGATAGCCGGATTAGAGAGCGCGCAAATCTTCGGCTAGAGTTTCGCTTCTCAAGTGCTGGAAAATTCTTGGGGCTGTGGCGCAGCTGGTAGCGCACCTGCATGGCATGCAGGGGGTCAGGGGTTCAAGTCCCCTCAGCTCCACATTTAATTCCTAACTTAATTACGAGTTGAAGCAATTCAGATAATGGTGGTGATTAAAGATGGCCGCTCTTCCAGAGATCAGCCCTAAATGGAGTAAGCCACGTGATCTAACTGGCGAAAATGTATTGATAACCGGGGCGAGTGGTGGTTTGGGATTAGCAGTTGCTAAGCAAGTTGCTGAAAATGGCGGCAATCTAATTTTGGCAGTTAGAAATGTTCGTAAAGCTTCGGCTTTGGCCAAACAACTTTCAATTGCTTCACGTGGAAGTATTGATGTTATTGAATTAAATCTCAGCGATTTAAAGTCGGTCAATTCCGCAGCCAAGCAAGTTAAAAATGAAATTGATATCTTAATTTTGAATGCTGGTGTTATGGCTACTCCACTTCGCCATACAGTTGATGGATTTGAATTACAAATGGGTACTAATCATTTAGGGCATTTTGCATTTGCTGGACTTTTGCAAAACAAACTTAAAGATGGTGCTCGAGTTGTAAGTGTTGCCAGCCAAGCGCATCGCTTAGCTCAATTTCCCGCTGCGAAGATTATGGATATTTGTCGCGGTGTTGGTGAGTACCAACCTTGGCAAGCATATGCACGCTCTAAAGTTTCAAATTTACTATTTATAAATGAATTACAACGCCGGAATAGCAAGAGCAAGAAAGTTATTGCCGTATCAGCACACCCAGGATGGTCAGCCACAAATTTGCAAATGGTGGGACCGCAGATGAGAAATCAATTGATGATGGCGCGTGGTTCAGCGTTGTTTAATTCTGCATTTGCGCAAAGTGCGGACAAAGGCGCTCTGCCAATTTTGTGTGCTGCAACTCTGGCCGACCTTCCGGGCGGAAGTTATTTAGGGCCGAATGGCTTTTTAGAAATGCGTGGATTTCCAAAATATACGCGCGCGAGCAGCACTGCTTACGATCAAGGATTGGCGCAATCATTGTGGGAGATCAGCGAGGAATTAACCGGGGTTACCTGGAATTAAGTCGGCGTTAATCTGAATTAAGTAGGCGGTACTCTTAGCCTCATGCAAGAGTCAGCCACACCCGCTACACCTTCTACATATGACGTCCATGGCGTTCAAGAGAAGTGGCTGCCTGTCTGGGATCAAATTGCCCCATTCCGCTCTGGCCGAGCCGATGATCCACGCCCGAAAAAATATGTGCTCGACATGTTCCCGTATCCATCGGGAGATCTGCATATGGGTCATGCCGAGGCTTACGCACTTGGCGATGTAATTGCCCGTTATTGGGTTCAACGCGGTTTTAACGTAATGCACCCAATTGGATGGGATGCTTTTGGCTTACCGGCAGAAAATGCAGCAATAAAGCGAAATTCAGATCCAGGTGAATGGACTTATGAAAATATCGCCGTTCAAAAAGCTTCCATGCGTCGATATGCCTGCTCTTTTGATTGGGATAGAACTTTCAATACTTGCGATCCAGAGTATTACAAATGGAATCAATGGATTTTTCTACAACTATTTAAAAAAGGATTGGCGTATCGAAAAGCATCTGCGGTTAACTGGTGCCCAGATTGCCAAACCGTATTGGCCAATGAACAAGTTGTTGCTGGTGCTTGCGAGCGATGCGACACAATTGTTACTAAGAAGAAATTAACGCAGTGGTATTTCAAGATAACTGATTATGCAGATCGTTTGTTAGACGATATGCAATCACTAGAAGGTCAATGGCCAGAAAAAGTTTTGCAAATGCAGCGCAACTGGATTGGAAAATCAATTGGCGCTGAAGTCACTTTCGAAATCGAAGGACGCGACAAGCCAGTAACAATTTATACAACCAGACCAGATACTTTGTATGGAGCTACTTTTTTTGTAGTTGCCGCAGATAGTGAGTTAGCCGCAGAGCTCGCGGCTGCCTCTCCAGTAAAAGCTGAGTTTGCAAAATACTTAGAAGAGGTAAAAGCCATAAGTGATATTGAAAGATTGTCACTTGAGCGTCCAAAAACTGGAATCTTCTTAGAGCGGTATGCGATTAACCCGGTTAATGGCGAGAAGTTACAGATTTGGGCGAGTGATTATGTCCTTTCAGATTATGGAACTGGCGCAATCATGGCGGTGCCTGCACATGATCAGCGAGATTTAGATTTTGCTAAAACAATGAACCTTCCAATCCGCACTGTGGTTGAAAGTGAGTTAGAAGATCCAGCAATTACTGGAATCGCAACGCCAGGTGATGGAAAGTTAATCAACTCTGGTTCGCTAAACGGCTTATCTAAAGCCGAGGCAATCACAGAAATAATTGCTGAGTTACAAAAACAAAAATTAGGTGAACCGGCTACAAATTATCG
>CAYZBP010000064.1:0-4801 GCA_964476715.1 uncultured Bifidobacterium sp.
CAGCATCGTATGAGCAGGTAGCTAACTTGGCAGAGTATTTGGTAGCAGATTTAAGCGAAAGCGAAAAGGAAAAGTTCTGGAGCAAAAACGCAATAAATGCATACGGAATTTAGGGAACTCCTAAAACTCAGTAATTCTAAATAAATGAAAGGTATGTCATGACAGGTAAGAATTTTGGGAAGATCAGCAACTACGCAAACCCAATCTTGCGCGACCACACTTACCTGCGAACAATGCCTGAATGGGCGGTATTGCAAAGGCGCTTATTTGAAGTTATGGATCAAGGCTGGAGAGTTTTTGACGAAAAGTTTTGCAACCCAGATGGGTCGTTGATTTTCAATCAAAGCATGGACCATTCTCGTGATGGGGCAGATGATTTTTACGAGGCGTTCTTTAACTGGCCAGCGCTTTACATGCTTGGCGGTAGCGAAGAAATCTTGAGTGCTGCAAAAA
Source organism: uncultured Bifidobacterium sp. (assembly GCA_964476715.1). GTDB lineage: Bacteria > Actinomycetota > Actinomycetes > Nanopelagicales > Nanopelagicaceae > UBA3012. The sequence goes on from CAYZBP010000064.1 coordinate 454, forward strand.
AATCTTGGAAAGGCGTAACAGAGCAATTAACTAAGCTTGGTTTAGTTAAAGATCAATATGAACGTGGATATGACTGGTTCCACCAAGGTGAATCAATGATCTTTTTTTATGGAATTTGTGCTGCCGATCCCAAAGATCAAGAGTTTAAGAAATTAGCTAAGCAATTCGCAGATCTATATGCCGGCAAAAACTCACCAAATTATGTTGCAGACAAAAACATTATTCCTGCCCCACATAACGGATCCGACGGTTTGCGACCAGGGCTGGGTCAGGAAAACCAGGATGGATATCCTGCAGGGGACATCAATTCGGTTATGAAGCCATATGGATTGCCCCTGCACTACGTAGAGGGAATTAATGAGTGGGACGATTTGGCAGTTAAAGAAAAATCTATGCTCATGGCTTCCGAAATGGAACGCGTTCTAGGCTACGGGGATGTAGCCGTAAATCTCGCAGTTACTTCGCTGATTGCTAACCAATGGCTTTATGACAATGAGCAAAGTTCAGCTGATTGGATCAATAAATACATTCAAGGCTGGGTTGATCGCGCAAAAGCAAATGATGGAATTGTGCCTGACAACGTAGCCCCCAACGGTGAAGTTGGCGGCTTGCATGATGGTCGATGGTTTGGTGGACATTACGGATGGACCTGGCCACATGGTTTTTACAGTGTTTCTCATGCAACCTTGGTCGCAGCTTTAAATGCAATTTTAGTATCAGGAGATAAGAGCGTATTGCAGCTAACCAGAACAGTGCTCCAAAAAGTTAAATCTCTTGGACGCGTTGGCACAATTATTGAAACTGAAAGTAGTTTGCAAGCCGGAACTGAAAGATTTGGCGTTCCAGTTGATAAGCCTGTCGTGCTTGTTCCTTATCGTTATGGAAAAGATGGTTGGTTTGATTATTCGCCAATGATTATGAGTCTTCCAATGTGGCTTTGGTACTTATCTATGAGTGATGAGGACACCAAATTTATGGAGGAATTAATTGAGGGCATCGCTCCATTTGGCACTTACTTGTCACCAACTCGAAACAAAGAAGAAGCCGGCCATGAGGCACCTTGGTTCTTGTACCTGCACGGAAAAAATGAGAATTATCCAACCACTGCTTTAGCAATGGCTTTAGGTCAAGTGGCTCGCAGAATGCGATTAATGGAGACCGAAGTAATCAGTGGACCTGGTGGAGTCAACATTCATTTCTGGCAAGAGGTGCAACCAATTGTTACTGAAATCTTGACTCAGTTAACTTTGGGTGCACCACAAGTTCTTTATAACGGCGGGTTACAGGTAGCACGTCTTAGATATTTTGATGCAGATGCTGGTCGGATCGGCTTACCGAATGAAGTTGCGGCATTGGTAACCAAAATAACTAAGGATGAAACCTGGGTTGAATTGGTAAACACCAGCATCACCCAAACTCGCAGAGTGATCCTTCTTGCTGGAGCATTTGGCGAGCATCAATTTGAATCGGTGACTCAGCAATCCGAAAGTACCGATCCAAAGCATGGCGACCGCTTTGTAGATGGATATGAAAAGTCAATTTATACTGGTGACAAATCAGCGCTACTTATTTACCCAGGTTCAAGAAGAGCATATGGATCACCAGAACTGCACGAAGAAAGTGTCACCACTGAGGTGAAAAAGAATTCTTTTGCGGTGGAATTACCTGCTAACTCATCAGCGAAATTGAGAATTAAGATGAAGTTAAATGCCAATACGCCAAAGTTCATCGGGTTTGCTGATCTTTAATGGCAAATATTGTCCGACATCAATTTAAGGCAAAAATCAAGGAAGGTTCTGTAGAGCATTTTGCAGATTCTTTGCAGGGGAAAAAAGCCGAGATTGATAATCAACTTGCTGTCATGAGAGTTCACTTTTTTAAAGTATTTCAATTCAGCGATTTGCTTTTTATTTATCTTGAATCTGAGATCACTCTTTCAAAATTTGATTTACCTTCTAGTTTTGATGGAATGCTAATGGATTGGCCGGGGGAGAGTGGCAACAGAAAATTTGTTTCGATGCTGGATATTTTTCACGATGCCATTCCACGCTCTGAATCTGTCTGGCGGGATTCCGGATCACCCCGTGAAAGCCTTGGCTCAATAGTTTATTTACGTCCAGAAAAGTATTGCAGTTATGTCTTTTATCATTTTCAGCTCCAAGAAGAAGGAATCCGCAAATTCAATAAGCATTATGTAATTGGCGCACATGAAAATTGCCTCTTTTCATACCAAGAATTACCTGCAGTTGTAGACAATACAAATCATGACCGAGTCTTGGATACAAATGTAAGTCCGGAAAATTGGACTGAATTAATGGGTGAACATTTTCGACCATGGCCAGAGGGTCTAGATATTCAAAAACCTTGGAAGAGCATGGAAGAAATATTTTCATATTCGTCTTCTCCAGATAATTCTGGGGCCCATTAATTTGATCTTTATCAAGAGGTTAATTCCAAATATATTTTTGTTATTTGTTGCCGGAGTAGTTTTAACTCCTTTTTTGTGGTTGATTCTGGCACCAAGTAAAACTGGAGATGAATTAAAGTTACTGCCTCCCATGAGTTTTGGAAGTTTTGAGAATTATCGAAATACCATTTCAGGATTAGTATCTCTCCAAGATGGCGTGATCTATAAATGGTTGAATAATTCCCTTGTATATACATTGACCGCGATGGCAATCGGTATCGCAACAGCATTATTGGCCGGTTATGCACTTGCCGTGATTTCAATTCGGGGAAAAAAAGTAATTTTAATTACTGTTCTTATTTACATGATAATTCCTACGACCGCTTTAGTATTGCCGCTTTATATAACGCTCGATTTAATTGGACTGACAGATTCACGACTTGGGATAATTTTATGTTCAGCCCCATTCCCATTCGGAGTATTTTTAGCTTATATCTTTTTCACCACAGTAGTCCCTCGTGAAATTCTTGAATCGGCCCGTCTGGATGGACTCTCAGAGTGGGGAGTATTTCTGCGGCTAGCCCTTCGGATGTCACGACCGCTTTGGAGCCTATTAATTTTCTTTTCTTTCATAGTGTTATGGAATAGTTATCAACTGCCTTTGATGATGCTAAATTCGCCCGAATTTTTTCCGCTCCCTGTCGGTCTGGGGCTGGGCCTAAGTACCGGAAATGCGCTTGTCGGAGTTCTTTTGATAGTCCCAGCCATCTTCGTTTTCATCGGCTCTCAGCGCTCGTTGGCTCGGGGCATATTTGGTGGCTCGGTCAAGGGTTGATTCAGTAGAGTTCTGGCACTCTAGTCCTGAGAATCTGGCTGAATAAGGGAGCGGAATGAGCACGCAGTTAATTTACCCATTTACTTTTGGGGATCGTACTCAATCTGATTTATTAGGTGGAAAAGGTGCAAACCTGGCTGAAATGGTTCGCATGGGTTTACCCGTTCCTCCAGGTTTCACAATTACAACACAAGCATGTCGTGAATACCTAGCTTCTGGAAAAATGCCCTCAGGATTAATCTCTGAAATTAATAATTCATTAAACGATTTAGAAAAAAGTCTAGATAAAAAATTTGGAGATCCGACTAAACCTTTATTGGTCTCAGTTCGTTCTGGTGCTAAATTTTCCATGCCAGGAATGATGGAAACTGTTCTAAACGTCGGAATGACCCCTGAAGTTGCAGAGGGTTTGGCAAAAATTTCTGGAAACGAAAAATTTGCATGGGACTCTTACCGTCGCTTCATAGATATGTATGGACGCATCGTTTGTGATGTACCGCCAGCAGAGTTTCATCAGATTGAAAATCGCGTGCTTGAATCTCACTCAGTTAAAAGCATTCAAGAGTTAGATGTAGCCGGCCTACAGGCTCTGGCAGCGGCGTTTATTAAAGAGATTGAGATTGTTACCGGTAAGCCTTTTCCGACTGATCCACGAGAACATTTAATTAGTTCGGTCGAAGCGGTATTTCATTCATGGAACTCTGAGCGAGCTCAACTTTATCGACGTCGTGAGCGAATCTCATCTGACCTAGGAACAGCAGTAAATATTCAATCTATGGTTTTCGGAAACTTGAGTGATGATTCTGGAACCGGAGTTGCATTTACTCGCGATCCTGCATCTGGTGAAGTCGGAAGTTATGGCGATTATTTGGACCGTGCCCAAGGCGAGGATGTAGTAGCTGGAATCCGCAACACGATGTCACTTGAAGATATGGCTAAAAAAGAGCCAGTTGTCCATGCTGAACTTGAAAAGGTTATGGGTTTGCTTGAAGACCATTATCGCGATTTGTGCGACATCGAATTTACGGTTGAGCGTGGAAAGCTTTGGATTCTGCAAACCCGTGTTGGTAAACGGACGGCCGAAGCTGCATTCCGTATTGCTACCC
>CAYZBP010000065.1:0-4739 GCA_964476715.1 uncultured Bifidobacterium sp.
CTGTATTTCCTGAAAAATAAGATTCAAATGGATCTTTTTCATAGATACCAACTTGTTGCAGTGCTCCTCTTTCATTTAGAGAGATGAAAGGGTCTCCGGCAATCTCTTCTGAAAAACGTGTACAACGTGCGCAAAGGATGCAACGTTCTCTGTCTAGCAATACTTGTGATGAGATATTTACTGGCTTTTCAAATGTTCGCTTTGTTCCTTCAAATCTTGATTCACTTTGACCGTTGCTCATAGCTTGATTTTGTAGAGGGCACTCTCCGCCTTTATCGCAGACTGGGCAATCAAGAGGATGGTTAACTAGCAAGAGTTCCATCACGCCTTCTTGGGCTTTTTGAGCAACTTCAGAAGTTAATTGAGTTTTTACAATCATTCCGTTTTCTACCGGAATTGTGCAAGAAGCTTGTGGCTTTGGAAAAGCCCGACCATTAATTTCAATATCAACAAGACATTGGCGACAAGCTCCGACAGGAGCTAGAAGTGGATGATCGCAAAAACGTGGAATTTGAATTCCAAGTTGTTCTGCGGCGCGGATAACTAATGTGCCTTTAGGAACACTTACTTCAAATCCATCAATAATCAAATTAATTTGCTCAACAGGTGTAACTGCTGCTTCTGTGCGACCTGGATCACCGGTTGTCATTAAGCACCTGCCTTTGAAGTTGCAAATAAAGTTGAAGCGACCGGATCAATTGGACATCCACCATTTTTGAAGTGTGCCAAATAATCATCACGGAAATATTTCAATGAAGAAATAATCGGCGCAATTGCTCCATCTGCAAGTGCACAGAATGAACGACCACCGATGTTGTCGCAGACATCTAACAATTTCACAAGATCGGCTTCAGTTCCGATTCCATTTTCAAGATCACGCAACATTTGGACAAGCCACCAAGTACCTTCGCGGCATGGTGTGCATTTGCCACAGGATTCGTGCTTATAAAACTCGGTCCAGCGTAATACAGCTCTCAAAATACAAGTTGTTTCATCAAAAATTTGTAATGCCTTTGTTCCAAGCATCGAACCTGCTGCAGATACAGATTCATAATCAAGTGGAATATCCAAATGTGCATCAGTAAAAATTGGAGTTGAAGATCCTCCAGGTGTCCAGAATTTAATTTTATTTCCATTGCGGATTCCGCCAGCAAGATCAAGCAATTCACGCAATGTAATTCCAAGCGGTGCTTCAAACTGTCCTGGGTTATTGACGTGTCCAGAAAGTGAGTACAAGGTGAACCCCTTGCTCTTCTCTGTTCCCATAGAACTGAACCACTCGGCACCCTTTTCAATAATCGAAGGCACTGAAGCTACAGATTCCACATTGTTTACAACTGTTGGACGTGCATAAAGGCCAGCAATGGCTGGGAATGGTGGACGAAGTCTTGGTTGTCCTCGGAATCCTTCAAGTGAATCTAGAAGTGCAGTTTCTTCGCCACAAATATAGGCACCTGCACCAATATGCAAAGTAAGTTCAAGATTAAAACCAGTTCCCAGAATATTTTTACCAAGGTATCCAGCTTTATATGCATCATCTATTGCTTGTAGTAAACGGCGCACAACATGAGAAACTTCACCACGAATGTAAATGAAGGCGTGGTTAGCTCTAATCGCATATGAGCCAATAATTATTCCCTCGATTAAAACGTGTGGATTAGCCATTAAGAGTGGTGTGTCTTTGCAAGTTCCCGGCTCGGACTCATCAGCGTTCACTACAAAGTAATGCTCGCGATTATCTCCTTGCGGAATAAATCCCCATTTAGTTCCGGTAGGGAATCCAGCACCGCCACGGCCACGTAAACCAGAATCCTTAACGATTTGAATAACCGCATCTGGTTCCATTGCCAAAGCTTTTTTGAGCGAGGAATATCCGCCATGTCGTGAATATCCGGCGATAGTAAATGAATCTTTATCATCCCAATGTGCAGAAAGAACTGGCGTTAACTTACTCATGATTAAGCACCCATTTCTTTCGCTTTATTCAAACCTAAAAGCGTGGCAGGGCCAGCTTGAACGCCTTCTTCGGCGTGGCCATCATTAAATCCAGCTAACAATTCAGAGGTTTCTTTAAATGTCGAAACTTTGTTAGGTCCGCGAGTTGGGGCTGGATTCTTTCCACTCCGTAAATCATCTACCAAAGTTTTTGCACTCTCGACTGTTTGATTATCAAAAAATTCCCAGTTCACCATTACTACTGGGGCATAATCGCATGCAGCATTGCATTCGATATGTTCTACTGAAATTTTTCCATCACTTGTAACTTCATCATTTCCCACACCTAAGTGATCTTTAAGTCCGGCAAAGATTGCGTCTCCACCCATAACTGCGCACAAAGTATTTGTGCAAACTCCAACATGGTATTCGCCAACCGGTTTGCGCTTATATTGAGAATAGAAAGTAGCTACTGCAGAAACCTCAGCAGTAGTTAAACCAAGTTTTTCAGCAACAAATTCGATTCCAGTTGGAGTAACAAAACCATCGCGGGATTGAATTAAATGCAACATCGGCATAATTGCTGAACGTGATCTTGGGTATCTAGCAATTATGGTATCCATCTGTGAATTAGTTTTTTCGTCGTAAGTCATTAGCGATCAACTCCACCCATAACAGGATCAATTGAAGCAACCGCAGCAACTACATCTGCAATCAAACTTCCTTCACACATTGCTGATGTTGATTGAAGATTGTTGAAAGATGGGTCACGGAAGTGCACGCGATATGGCTTTGTTCCACCATCAGAAATTACATGTGCACCTAATTCGCCACGAGGTGATTCAACCGTTGCATAAGCTTGTCCGGCTGGAACTCTGAAACCTTCAGTTACTAATTTAAAGTGATGAATTAGTGATTCCATCGAACTTCCCATGATCTCGCGAATATGATCGAGTGAGTTTCCAAGTCCATCTCCACTTAACGCTAATTGTGCTGGCCATGCAATTTTTTTGTCAGCAACCATGACTGGTCCTGGTTTCAATTTATCAAGAGCTTGCTCAATGATTCGTAGAGATTGTTCCATCTCGTAGATACGGATTAGAAAGCGTCCGTATACGTCGCAACTATCAGCTGTAACAACATCAAAATCGTAATTCTCATAACCGCAATACGGTTGTGTTTTCCGTAAATCCCACGGCAATCCTGTTGAGCGCAATACAGGGCCCGTTACTCCAAGTGAAATACAACCAGGCAAATCTAAGTAAGCAACTCCAACAGTTCGCTTCATCCAAATTGTGTTACCAACTAGAAGTTTCTCGGTATCTTTCAAATTGGTGCGAAGCTCTTTAACAATCTCACGCAATTTAGGAATTGCATCTTCAGGAAGATCCATCGCTACGCCACCAGGACGAATATATGCGCTGTTCATTCGGAGGCCGGTAATCATTTCGTAAACATTTAAAATCAGTTCACGTTCGCGGAATGCGAAGATCATTGGTGAGAGTGCGCCAAGTTCAAGTGCACCCGTACCTAGTGCGACAAGGTGAGAAGAGATTCGGTTGAACTCCATCAGCATTACTCGAATAATTGATGCGCGCTCAGGAATTTGATCTGTAATTCCTAATAATTTTTCTACAGCTAGACAGTAAGCGGCTTCGTTGAAGAAAGGCGCAAGGTAATCCATGCGAGTAACAAAAGTTACTCCCTGGGTCCAAGAGCGATACTCAATATTTTTTTCAATTCCGGTGTGCAGATATCCAATTCCACAGCGAACTTCAGTGACGGTCTCGCCTTCAAGTTCTAAAATCAAACGAAGTACACCGTGTGTTGAAGGGTGTTGTGGTCCCATATTTACAACTACACGTTCTTCTTGTGTTGCTCCGATCTCTGTTACGAGATCATCCCAATCTCCACCTGTTACTGAGTAAACCCGACCTTCGGTCGTTTCCCGAACTGATGCGTAAGGATCTGTATTTTGATTTGAAGTATTGAAAGTAGTCATCGGTAAGACCTACGCTCATTTGGAGGTGGAACAGTTGCACCTTTGTACTCAACTGGAATTCCACCAAGTGGATAATCTTTGCGCTGAGGATGTCCTGGCCAATCATCCGGCATCATGATTCTTGTTAATGCTGGATGGCCATCAAAAATAATCCCAAACATGTCAAAAGTTTCGCGCTCTTGCCAGTTGTTTGACGCCCAGATTTCAACAAGAGATGGGATGTGCGGATTGCTATCAGGAACAGAAACTTCTAAACGAATTCTTTGGTTACGCGTCAATGAAAGCAATGGATATAAAGCATGTAGTTCTCGACCAGTTTCAGCTGGGTAATGTGCGCCACTTACACCCATGCACATTTCAAATTTCAACTCATTGCGCAAAATAAGTGCGACTTCTGACAAGCGTGAGCTTTTGACATGCAAAGTCAATTCTCCGCGATCAACTATGACTTTCTCAATTGCATCACTAAAACTTGGATATGCACGTTCTAAATCATCTACAACTTCATCAAAGTAACTTCCAAATGGTCGTTCACTTGATCCAATTTGAGAACTTTTGCGTACTAAGCCGCCATAACCAGATGTATCTCCGGTTCCGCTGACTCCGAAAGCACCGTGGTCGGCAACTTTAGGCGAACTTTTTACAATATCGCTCACGCCAACAATCCCTTCATCTGATGCGTTGGGAGTGCTGCAAGTGCTGCTGCTTCAACTTCGCGAACGATCATTTCGCGATTAATTCCAAGTTTTTCATTACCAATTTGCTCATGTAACTTCAAAATTGCATCCATCAACATCTCAGG
>CAYZBP010000066.1:0-3158 GCA_964476715.1 uncultured Bifidobacterium sp.
CCACCAGATTTGATTTCAAAAATACTGGCGTAAAGATTGAAAAAGATGGCGAAAAGATTTTAATTGAAGCTCAGACTGAAGAGCGGGCAAAAGCAGCTCTTGATGTTTTCAAAGATAAATTGATTAAGCGCGGAGTTTCCCAAAAGCATATCGATCCAGGTCTTCCAGTTTTATCTGGAAAGATTTACAAGATTGTTGTTCCGATTAAAGAAGGTATCTCCCAAGAACATGCTAAAAAACTTGCAAAATCTTTACGTGATGACGGTCCTAAAACAATTAAGACTCAAATCCAAGGGGACGAATTGCGCGTAAGTTCTAAGAGCAAAGATGATCTTCAGGAAGCGATTGCATTTGTTAAAGCTCAAGATCTAGATTTCGCTCCTCAATTTACGAACTTCCGCTAATACTTTGGCAACTCTGACTAGATACCGGACTGGGCTGGTCTATGGCGTCGCTGCATATGTAATTTGGGGATTGCTACCGCTTTATTGGGGTGCAATGGGGAATACAAAAGCCTTTGAAATAATTTCCCACCGCGCAGTTTGGTCTCTACTTGTTTGTCTGATCGCTCTTTCGTTTCGCAAAGAATTCCGGAGCGCATTTAAAGCGTTGAAAAACCCGCGCACACTTGCCCTACTGGCACTCACCTCTGGGCTTCTCTCAGCCAACTGGGCTATCTATATCTGGTCTGTGACAGTCAATCGAGTTGTTGAAGCATCTCTTGGGTATTACATAACTCCTTTAGTCAACGTCGCTTTTGGGGTATTTATGTTGCGCGAAAAAATGCGCCCACTTCAATGGGCTGCAGTTTCAGTTGCTGCAATCGGAGTCGCAGCACTCACTTTTGACTTTGGACACTTACCTTGGATTGCAATCGGTTTAGCGGTTTCATGGGGACTTTATAGTGTCATCAAGAAATCTTTACCCGTGACTGCGTTGCAAGGATTAACAGTAGAAACATTGATCGCCATGTTTCCAACACTTGCATTTCTATCGATGTTGCAAGTTAGTGGCGATGGTGCCTTTGGTACAAGTTTATGGCTTTCATTAGGGCTAGCTGGAGCCGGAATTATGACCGTCGCTCCCCTGCTATTTTTTAATGGCTCCACAGTGCGATTGCCTTTATCTATTGTCGGTTTACTGCAATACATCACACCAACAATCATGTTTATCATTGGTGTAACCGTAAATGGAGAAGCGATGCCATTAGCGCGCTGGATTGGATTCTTTGCTATTTGGATTGCTTTAATATGTTTAGGTAGCGATTTATGGAAATCAGGAAGAGCGACTAACCAAGGAATCGCACAAAGTTAAAAATGCTGAAGTAGTTTGATTAACTGGCAATACTGATAGTAATTTTCTAGAACTTTCAGCGTACTGCAGAGCGATAGTGCGTGCCTCATCTAAAGCGGGATGGGCTCTAAGAGCGGCTAAAACTTCTGCCACTTCATTCTCGTCTGAAATCGGAGCAGCCAATGAGGCAATTAACTTTTGATCCTCAGGACGATTAGCTTTTTGAACCAGCAAAGTTACTAGTGTGGGAACTCCTTCACGCAGATCTGTCCCTGGTGTTTTTCCTGATTCATTTGTCTGGCTTGCAATGTCGATTACGTCATCAGCCAACTGAAAAGCGATACCGATCTCTTCCCCGAATGTGGTTAGGGCTTCAACTACTTGTGAAGATGCACCGGATAACAAGGCTCCAAATCGAATACTGGTTCCAAATAGTGAGCCAGTTTTATCGGCAATAACTGAAATGTAATGTTCTAGTGGATCTGCGCCATTTTGTGGTCCTTGAGTTTCTTTTATCTGACCAATGACTAATCTCTCAAAAGTCCTGGCTTGAAGTCGAACCGCTTCAGGTCCTAAATCAGCTAATAGATCAGAGGCTTTTGCGAATAAGTAATCACCGGTCAAAATCGCAACAGCGTTACCCCAGCGCTCATTTGCACTTTCCACTCCCCGACGTAATGGAGCCTCATCCATAACATCATCATGGTAAAGCGTTGCAAGGTGAGTTAGTTCGCAGACCACGGCAGCTTCAATTACTTGGCGCTCTCCCGTACTTCCATAATTTGCCGCTAGCAAAGTAAGGACAGGACGCAATCTTTTCCCACCGGCAACAATTAAATGGCGAGACGTTTCGTTTACAAAAGGATATTCGCCTTCAACGTGAGCAAATAGTAATTTCTCCACTAAATCTAAACGTCTAGCGAGATCTTGCTCAATCTCAGGAGCTAGATCTGGAAGTTTAGCCATTTGCTAACCTGCAAAAAATGCAAGAGAATTTATAGCGGAGATAACTGGTTGCGGATAAACACCCATAACTATTGTGGCAACCGCACAGATTGCAATAGTTGCAACAGTTACCGGTGATGGGATGACTACTGAAGTTCCATCTTCAACAGGATCGCTAAAGTACATCAAAACAACAATGCGGACATAGAAGAACGCTGCGATTGCACTAGCGAGTACACCAACTACAACAACTGAAATATTTCCACTCTTGTATGCGGCCGTAAATATGGCAAACTTTCCAACAAACCCACTTGTGAGAGGAATTCCGGCTAGTCCTAGCAAGAAGAGAGTGAAGGTTCCAGCAACTAATGGTGAGCGCTTGCCTAAACCAGCCCATCGATTCAAATCACTAACTTCACCACCAGAATCTCGCACCAAAGTAACAATTGCAAATGTTCCAATTGTTGCAAATCCATAAGTGAACAAATAAATCAAAATTGCATCTAAACCATCTTTACTCAACGCGATAATTCCCGTTAGCAAGAATCCAGAGTGTGCGATTGCAGAGTATGCAAGAACACGTTTGACATCTTTTTGAGCAATTGCAATAACTGTACCTATCGCCATGGTTGCTATGGAGATCGCAATCAAAATTGGGCGCCAGCTCCAAACCAAACCGCCAACTGCAAAATAGTAAATTCGAACTGCAGCACCAAATGCAGCAACCTTTGTTACTGCTGCCATGAAAGCTGTGACTGGAGTTGGAGAGCCTTGGTAAACATCTGGTGTCCAAGCATGGAATGGAGCGGCTGAGACTTTGAACAGTAATCCAACTGTTAGTAGAGCTAAACCAATTAGTAAGAATTGATCGCTTCCGCCAGATTCGACAATTGACTTGCGGATTCCATCAAATGTTGTGC
>CAYZBP010000066.1:3258-4678 GCA_964476715.1 uncultured Bifidobacterium sp.
TGATCGCTTCCGCCAGATTCGACAATTGACTTGCGGATTCCATCAAATGTTGTGCTTCCGGATTGGCCGTAAATGAATGCTGACCCGAATAGAAAGAAAGCCGATGAAAATGCACCCAGTAGGAAGTATTTAAGGGCTGCTTCTTGGGAAAGTAATCTGCGACGCTGAGAAAGTCCAGCCATTAAATACAGTGGGAGTGATAAAACTTCTAGAGAAACAAAAAGAGTTAATAAATCGTTGGCGGCAGGGAAGATCAGCGCTCCCGATATGGCGAAAAGAGTTAATGGAAATACTTCAGTTTGCTGAAGACCCGAAACCAGCGCTTTTTGTTCTTCATTTGAACCTGGGATCGCAGCAGCCTGTGCTGTAAAGGACTGGAAACCGCGCTCTGCAATTAAGAGCAAGCCTAGGAAACCAAAAATCAACACTGAGCCTTGTAAAACAATGGCTACACCATCGATAGACATGGCATTAACCGCAACTTTTGAACTTGAACTGCGAATCAGAATTAATTGCAAGAAAGCTAAGGCAACACCTGCGAATGAAGTTCCTACTTGTAACACATATCGGTACCGACGAGATGCAAAAGCCTCAATAAGTACTCCAATTAACGCCGCTCCCAAAACAATCAGGATTGGTCCAAGCATTCCATATTCAATATTCGGAGCGGTCATTACTTTCCTCCCGTAATTCCAGTAATTTCGAGGGCTGAAAGTGTGGCGGTCGCTGCTGGATTTATTACATCCAATAAAGGTTGAGGATAGAAACCAAAGAAAATAATGATTGCTATGACCGGAGCGATGGAAACTTTCTCACGCAGAGTTAAGTCAGTTAAATTCTCATTGCCTGGCGTTGTCGGCCCATGTAACGCGCGTTGTACTGGAATCAAAATATAAAGTGCCGCAAAGATAATTCCAATAGTTCCAATAATTGCCGGAATTGGATAACGCTCAAATGTTCCAATTAGCACCAAGAATTCACTTACAAAAGAGGAAAGACCAGGTAAAGCCAAGCTCGACATTCCAGCGATGAAGAATGACCAAGCCATTATTGGAGTGACTCTTTGCAATCCTCCAAAATCAGAAATTCGCTCAGATTTCCGACGGGAAATCATCCAACCGGCGATTAAGAATAATGCCGCAGTTGAGAAGCCATGATTGATCATGTACAAAGTGGCACCAGAATGTGATTGCTGTGTAAAGGCAAAAATGCCAAGTGTTATGAATCCGAAGTGTGAGATTGAAGTGTAAGAAATCAAGGCTTTGATATTGCCATCACCAGATGATGTTCCTTGAGCGATAGCCAAAAAGGCCCCATAGAAAATTGAGATTAGGGACAGCACAATAATTGTTGGGCCGAATTCTTTAGATGCTTCTGGGAAAAGTGAAAGACAGAAGCGGATCATTCCGTAAGTTCCGAC
>CAYZBP010000067.1:0-4592 GCA_964476715.1 uncultured Bifidobacterium sp.
TGGTCTTCCCAAACTTTGTCTGCCAAAGTTTTTCCCATTGCCAACCCCCTATTGCATCTCATTATTCGAGATGCTAATATCATATCATGGATAAAGACCTGGGTGGAAGTGGCGTTGGAGTAATTGATAAAGCAATCGCAATTTTAGATGCACTTGAATCCGGTCCGCACTCCCTCGCTGAATTGGTTTCTGCAACTGGGATTGCTCGTCCTACTGCACATCGTTTAGCAGTAGCACTCGAACATCATCGTTTTGTGGCTAGAGATTTACATGGCCGTTTTACCATCGGCGCCCGCGAGGAAGAGTTAGCTGCTTCTGCCGGAGAAGATCGATTGATGGCAATTGCAAATCCTGCGTTAGTTGCGCTGCGTGATGCGACAGGTGAAAGTGCCCAGATTTATCGCAGACATAGCGATACACGTTTATGCATTGCAGCCGCAGAGCGTTTGTCAGGATTGAGGGATTCAGTTCCCGTTGGAACTGCATTAACAATGCAAGCAGGTTCTGCTGCTCAAATACTTTTAGCCTGGGAGGATGTAGATCGTTTACATCGGGCGCTGAAAAATTCTAGATTTAATGCTGCAACTTTATCCGCAGTTCGTCGTCGCGGTTGGGCGCAAAGTGTTGGTGAACGCGAGGCAGGAGTTGCAAGTGTGTCTGCTCCAATTCGCGGACCGCACAATCGAGTGATTGCCGCAGTAAGTATTAGTGGTCCAATTGAAAGATTAAGCAGGCAACCGGGCCGGATACATGCCGCAGCAGTTGTAGCAACCGCTGCGCGAATTACCGAGTACTTAGCTAAAGGTTAATTTCTACCATTCAGCGTATGAGCCATCTTTCTGGATCCACTCAGGCTGTCGCGATTTATTAAATTGAACCGCTGCCGCACGCATTGCTTTCTCGTCAACTTCTATTCCTAAGCCAGGTTTTTTCATCAATTCGATGTAGCCATCTTTTTGTTTTATGTCCGAATAATCAACTAGATCGGCAAGCACTTCACCGGGATCTCCCGTTCCAAGAATTTGTTCTTGAACTAAGAAGTTTGGTGTTGCAAAATCAACTTGCAAGCAAGCGGCAAGAGCTATTGGCCCAATTGCACAATGTGGAGCCATTGAAACATCATAAGTTTCAGCCATCGATGCAATTCTGCGCGTTTCTGAGATGCCTCCCGCATGACTTACATCAGGTTGGGCTACAGCGATTCCAGAACGTAATAAATCTTTGTAATCTCCTCTAGAGAATAATCTTTCTCCGGTGGCAATTGGTGTCGAAGTAGATCTAGCAATCAAACCAAAGTGGTGAGTAAATTCAGGAAGAACTGGTTCTTCAATAAATAAAAGATTGAACTCTTCTAAAAGTGGAAAAACTTTTCGCGCCATCGCCAGACTAAATCGTCCATGAAAATCAAGTGCAATCCCAATATCGTCGCCGACTTCATTGCGTACCGCTTCGACTCTGCTAACAATATTCTTTAACTCCGTTGGAGTATCGATGTGTGCCAAAGCATCTGTGGGGCAAAATTTAATCACTTGCAATCCGGCTGACATTTGTTGCCGGACTCGCTCTAATATCTCAGAAATATCGGCTTTTACGGGATACTTACCAAAATTATTTCGCTCACCAGATCCATTTACATGGCCATAAACTTTAACTCGATCCCGTACTGCGCCACCTAAAAGTTGGTGAACCGGAACACCTAATTTCTTTCCAGTGATATCCCAAAGTGCTTGATCTATTCCAGAAACTGCAGAATTAAGAACAGCTCCCCCGCGGTAAAAACCGCCTTTCATCATTCTTTGCCAGTGACGTTCAATCTGCATCGGGTCGCGACCCATTACATGATCCATCATTTCATCTACAGCCGCGATTGAAGTTGCTGGCTTGTATTCCAGTCCAGGCTCACCCCAGCCGGTTATACCCTCATCTGTTTCAATCTTTAAAAATACTGAACGTGGCTTTACATTAAACAACTCATATCCAGTAACTTTCATTTAATTACTCGTTTTACCATTCGGCAAATGAGCCATCTTTATGACGCCATTCTGGTGCACGTCCACGATGGCCTTTAACTGAAGCTTCGCGAACTGCTTTTTCATCCACTTCAATGCCAAGACCAGGCTTGGTCATTAATTCGATATATCCATCTGGTGCATCAAAGACTGAGAAGTCAGCGATGTACTTCATCAGATCGCCGTCATTACCTTTACCAAGTCCAAGGATTTGCTCTTGAACCAAAAAGTTTGGTGTTGCAAAATCAAGTTGCAAACAAGCGGCCAGTGCAATTGGCCCAAGTGGGCAATGTGGTGCCATCGAAACATCATACGTTTCAGCCATTGCAGCAATTCTGCGGCATTCTGAAATTCCGCCTGCGTGACTTAAATCAGGTTGTGCGACTGCTATTCCAGAACGCAATACATCTTTGAAATCTCCACGTGAGAACAAGCGTTCACCCGTAGCAATAGGAGTCGAAGTTGATCGAACAATCAAATCGAAATGCTCAGTAAATTCTGGAAGAACCGGCTCTTCGATAAACATTAAGTTGTAAGGCTCAAGCAAGGGGAACAATTTGCGAGCCATTGCCAAGCTAAACCGTCCATGTAAATCAATAGCGATATCAATGTCATCGCCAACTAATTCACGAACAGTTTCAACTCTTTTGACTATATTTTTAACTTCGGTTGGTGTATCAATGTGCTCAAGTGAATCTGAAGGGGTGAATTTAATCGCTTTTAATCCCCGAGAAAGTTGCTTTAGAACATTCTCCGACATCACTTTCAATTCCTCTTTGAGAGGTATCTTTCCAAATTCATCCCGGTCAACCTGGGCTCCAACATGGCCATAAATTTTTACGCGATCACGAACGGCGCCACCTAATAATTGATGAACCGGAACACCTAACTTCTTGCCAGTGATATCCCAAAGCGCTTGATCAATACCGGCAACTGCTGAGTTAAGTATTGGTCCGCCACGGTAAAAACCGCCTTTCATCATTCGCTGCCAGTGGCGCTCAATCTGCATCGGATCGCGACCCACAACATGATCCATCATCTCGTCCACTGCTGCTGCCACTGTCGCAGCCTTGAACTCGAGGACGGGTTCGCCCCAACCGCTAATTCCCTCATCTGTATCAATCTTTAAAAATAACCAACGTGGTTCAACCATGAATAATTCATAACCGGTTACCTTCATATCCCTACCCCTTAATCAGCTATTCGAGATTGATTACATTGCTTAAATTGAATTTTTAGTTTTTACCATTCTGCGAATGAACCATCACGATGGTGCCACTCTGGCCCACGGAAGCGATGTCCATTAACAGACGCTTCACGAACTGCTTTCTCATCAACTTCAATACCCAAACCAGGTTTTGTCATCAATTCGATGTAACCGTTTGGCGCATCAAAGACTGAGAAATCAACGAGGTACTTCATTAGTGCTCCGTTGTTGCCTTTACCTAATCCCAGGATTTGCTCTTGGATCAAGAAGTTTGGAGTTGCAAAATCAATTTGCAAACAAGCGGCGAGCGCAATTGGCCCAAGTGGACAATGTGGTGCGATATCAACGTTGTAAGTTTCGGCCATCGCTGCGATTCTGCGAGTTTCAGAAATTCCGGCTGCGTGACTCAAATCTGGTTGAGCAACTGCGATACCGGAGCGCAATACATCTTTAAATTCACCGCGCGAGAACAAGCGCTCACCAGTTGCAATTGGAATTGAAGTTGATTGAACAACAAGACCAAAGTGATCGGTGTACTCAGGAAGCACTGGCTCTTCGATAAACATCAGGTTGTAAGGCTCAAGTAGTGGGAATACGCGACGTGACATCGCCATGCTGAATCGGCCGTGGAAATCAAGACATAGGTCGATGTCATCGCCTACATAATTCCTTACCGCTTCAACTCGAGCGACAATATTTTTTAATTCAGCGGCGGTATCTATATGTTCAAGTGCATCAGCTGGACACCACTTAAGTGCAGTTAATCCGCGATCAAGTTGAATCTGTACATTTGCAAGGACTTCTTCAACTTCTTTCAAGACTGGGATGTTGCCGTAAGCATCGCGCGGTGTCTGACCACCAATATGACCGTAAATACGAACGCGGTCACGGACTGCTCCACCAAGCAATTGATGAACTGGAACGCCTAGTTTTTTACCAGTGATATCCCAAAGTGCTTGATCAATACCAGCAACTGCTGAGTTAAGAATCGATCCGCCGCGGTAAAAACCGCCTTTCATCATTCGCTGCCAATGACGTTCGATCTGCATTGGGTCGCGACCCATGATGTGGTCCATCATTTCATCTACGCAAGCGGCAACAGTTAACGCTTTAGCTTCTAGGACCGGCTCGCCCCACCCTGTTATTCCCTCATCAGTTTCAATCTTTAGAAAGAGCCAACGTGGTGCAACAAAGAAAAGTTCGTAACCGGTGATTTTCAAAGTAGGACTCCTGTTTGCTAGATATCAAATGGATACCGGCGAGCCTATCTGGCGGAGTTGGTGCATTCAAGGATTTGTATGAAGAATTATCAAGATTAATCTGTGTAGCCCCGAAGGGATTCGAACCCTCGTAGCTGGCTTGAGAAGCCAGAGTCC
>CAYZBP010000068.1:0-1370 GCA_964476715.1 uncultured Bifidobacterium sp.
TTATGGAACTCGCTCCCACTTCCTCTTTATATATTGAGCCACATCATCCATACACAAAAGCGTTGCTGTCAGCCGTCCCAATTCCTGATCCCGTATTAGAGCGCGGACGGGAGCGGATCGTGTTGACTGGAGATTTGCCTTCACCTTCAAACCCACCATCGGGTTGTGTCTTCAACACTAGATGTTGGAAAGTTCAGGATCGCTGCCGGACTGAAGAGCCTGCACTTCTTACTGTTGGATCATCGCAAGTTGCATGCCATTTCCCTGAATAACCTCTGAATACATACAGAATAATTAAATCGTCGGCAGCGTAAGGATTTCAGCCCCTGTAGCAGTAACTAGAAGAGTGTGTTCAAACTGCGCACTTCGCAATCCATCGGCAGTTAGAACCGTCCAGCCGTCCTCCCACATTTGATGTTGATAAGTTCCAAGAGTTAGCATCGGCTCAATTGTGAAAGTCATTCCCTCTTCAATTTGAAATGCATGATGTGGAGTGTCGTAATGCGGAATGATCAAATCTGTATGGAAAGCAGTATTGATTCCGTGACCGGTGAAATCGTGGACAACACCATAATTAAATCGTTTGGCATATGACTCGATCACCCGTCCAATTACCGAACTTTCTCTTCCCGGGAGTACTGCGGCAATCGCGCGCGCTAGAGCGGCTTCTGTGCGCTCTACAAGCAGGCATGAAGCATCATCAACCTCGTTACTTGCCAAGAAGGTGGCGTTTGTATCTCCATGCGCTCCAACGCCATCTATTGTGAGATAAGCGGTGATATCAATATTTACGATATCTGTAGGCAAGATTTCCCGTGAGTCCGGGATTCCGTGACAGATCACCTCATTGATCGATGTGCAAAGTGATTTTGGAAACCCCCGGTATCCCAATGTTGAGGGGTAAGCGCCGTGGTCACATAAATACTCGTGCCCAATTTTGTCGAGAAAATCTGTACTGACTCCAGGAAGAATCGACTGACCCACGGTGACTAATGCATTTGCCGCCAACTTGCTGGCAGCCCGCATTACTTCTATGACTTCATCATTTGGAATATTTGACCCAGCAAATTTACTCGGACCAGATTTACCAACATATTCAGGGCGAGTAATCTGCGCCGGCACCTGGCGCATCGGTGAGATCTTTCCGGCCTTGATCCCACCCTCTGCTTTGCTTGCCATTTCAGTGAGTCTACTTAGGTACTTTATAAATCAGAGCAATAAAAAAATCCCCACCGCCGAAGCGATGGGGATTTTTTCAATAGATCCTTATGCTGCTGCTGGTGCTGCCTTCGCTGCTTTTTTACGGCGACGACGAGGCTTTGCACCTGCGGTCTTCTTGGTAGCTTTCTTAGCGGCTTTCTTACGACGCT
>CAYZBP010000068.1:1470-3113 GCA_964476715.1 uncultured Bifidobacterium sp.
TTGGAGCTGCTTTCTTAGCGGCTTTCTTACGACGCTTTGGAGCTGCTTTCTTAGCGGCTTTCTTACGACGCTTTGGAGCTGCTTTCTTAGCAGCTGCTTTCTTGCGACGCTTTGGAGCTGCTTTTTTAGCAGCTGCTTTCTTGGTAGTGCGCTTCTTTGATGTTTTCTTGGCTGCAGCCACGTACTTCTCCTGTCAGCTGGGTTCGATCCGTCACCGAACCTGTTAAGAGAAGGGTTCCACTCTTTTGCAATAAGTTCCAGCATTTGAGCAAAATATTTTGTGTCGTGTCGCACACCGATATTTTGGAATTTTTGTGCCCTACAGATAATTTCTTTTTTTTGCTTTTCTGGGACAGAAAATTACTTTTCCTTACTTTTCCTTACTATTCTGTCGCCGAATTTTCTGTTTTCAACTCAGATAATGCTCGTGCAGCCCGGATTTCCCGTTCAGAAACCGCATGAGGGTCGGTACGTGCATCATATTTTCGGAATTTCGGCAAAACTGAACTTAATGCTGATACCGATGCGACGCATAACAATCCACCACCAATTACTGCCCCATGTAAACCGGTGACGGCAGCCATTCCACCGGCGCGCATCTGTCCGCCAATTGGTCCAACCGCGTAAGAAAGTAATTCAATCCCAGCAAGTCGGCCACGCAACTCATCTGGAATTGTTTGGTTCCAGATAGTCGCACGGAAAATAACGCTGACTTGGTCTGCTGCTCCTGCTGCGACTAAACACAATAAAACCCAATAAACATTGTCAAATATGGCAGAAATGGCGATTGAAATTCCCCAAATTAATGCTGCGAGAATAATTGCACGGCCATGTCGATGCACTTTCAATGTCCATTTACTCGTGAGGGTTATTAGTAATGCGCCCACGGTTCCAGCCGAATACAAGAATCCAAGTGATTGTGGAGAGTTAAGTTGATCAGCCCAAAATGGGAATAGGGCGGTAGGCATTGCAAAAAACATCGCAGCCAGGTCGATCAGATAGGTACCCATCAAATCTTGGCGGCTACTCGCATATTTAACTCCCTCAAAAAGCGCTCCGATTGATGGTGGGGTAGCTTTTTCACTACGTGGCATCCGGGAAACTTGGAGTAAAAGTATCAAGGAGAATGCGTAAGTAATAACATCGATCAAATATGCGGGAGTCACACCCCAGATTGAAATGATAATTCCACCTAATGCGGGTCCTGCAATTACTGGAATTTGGTAGCGCAATCCCATAATTGCACTTGCTGCTGGAAGATCTTCGTGCGAAACAATCCGTGGGATTACCGCGGCCATGCTAGGTCCACGTAATCCATTTACCCCAGCAAAAGCACCGCCAACTAGGTAAAGCACCCACAGGCGGGGGTTATCTAATTGCGCATTTATCAGCAATATTATTGCTAGCCCTAGAGCAGTACTTTCACCAATCAAGATTAATTTTCGCCGATCAACATAGTCGGCCAAAACTCCACCATACAAACCAAAGACAATCAGTGGGACTAATTCAGCCGCCCCCATCAAGCCAACCGCGACGTAGGACCCAGTGATTTCTTTTACTTGGTAGGGAAGTGCGACATAGGTGATCATCGATCCAAGACCGGAAACTAGGCCGGATGAAAACAAGAGGCGAAAGTCGCGGAC
>CAYZBP010000068.1:3213-4583 GCA_964476715.1 uncultured Bifidobacterium sp.
AGATCACTCCAAACCAAGACTTGGGCATCGCAATCTTTTCCAGCCCCAATACCAATCGTTGGAATTTCTAAAGCGGCCGTAATTTCGGAGGCTAATTCTGCAGGTACCAATTCGAGTACTAGTGAAAAAACTCCAGCCTCTTGCAATGCCAGTGCATCTGCGATTATGGCGGCACCATTTTCACCGCGACCTTGTACTCGATAACCGCCAAGTGTGTGAATGGATTGTGGTGTTAATCCAAGATGTCCCATCACCGGAATACCAGCTTTGATCAATGCTTTTATTTGCGGAGTAACTTTTGCTCCACCTTCAATCTTTACAGCCTGTACGCCAGCTTCTTTGAAAAAGCGGATGGAGGTTTGCAAAGCTTGTTCAGGGGATTGTTCAAATGAACCAAATGGAAGATCAGCAACGACAAGTGCTCGCTTTGTTGCACTAACAACAGCGCGGGAGAGTGAAATCATTTCATCGACAGTTACCGAAATTGTATTTTCAGCACCCAAAAAATTATTGCCGGCGCTATCACCAACAAGCAAAACTGGAATTCCAGCCTGTTCAAATATTTCAGCAGTCAATTGTTCATAGGAGGTGAGCATGGCCCACTTGCCTTGACCTTTTGATTTTGTAATATCTAAAGTCGTAATGCGCCTATGAATGGCACCACCGTATAAAGCGTTTACTGGCTCCATTTATTCTCCCCTCAAGGCCGCATGGGTCCCTGGGTCAGTTTTGAAGGTAACAGATGCAATCCTCTCACTTTGGCCACGAGTTGGCACCCGGCCAAAACCCCCGCCTCAAATCAGCACCATATATATAGGGACAGTAGGCTGTATTTATGAGCGCTTCAGCAGACGCCGGCCAGACGCCGATTGTGCCGAGCCCGCCTAGCCCGCCTAGCTCGCCGATCGAACCAGCCTCGCCTGCTCAATTACGGATTGGCCTTGCTCAGGTAAATCCAACTTTGGGTGCGATTGATGACAATTGCGAATTGATCATGAAGTACGTAAAACATGGTGCCCAAGGCGGAGCACATTTAGTAGTTTTTCCAGAGATGGTCGTTACTGGATATCCGGTAGAAGATTTAGCGCTTCGATCAACTTTTAGATTAGCGAGCCGAAATGCGGTTGCTCAATTGGCAACTCAATTATCGCTTTCTGGTTTAGGAGAGGTCGTTGTAGTAGTTGGTTATTTAGATCAGATTGATGGAGCACTTGATCGCTTAGGTACTCCAGTTGGAGCGCCGCAAAATGCGCTCGCCGTAATTTATCGAAATCAAGTTGTTGCAACTTACGCAAAACGCCATCTTCCAAATTATGGCGTATTTGATGAGTTTAGAAATTTCATCCCTGGTTCAAAATCTTTAGTTGTGC